>JAUSPO010000074.1 GCA_030656575.1 Bacillota bacterium | reverse complement strand
TCATTTCAAAATCCTGAAAAATTTCTTTTTCAAGGCATGAACGTAGTTCCTTTCGTAAAAACATTTCCTCGCGCTTATTGATCTCAGCTATGTTTTGAAGATTAAAATCCTCGTGTTGTTTCGGCAACTGATAATCGTTTTGGCTAAAGATCTTTTTAATAAAGGCATATGACAGATCATCCCAATCAATCTGTCGAGCTACTTCGTGAAACAACTTGTCAATCATATGAATCTTTGTTGAAACGGCATCAACGGATGTAAAAATATAGTTTTCTTCCTCTGAAATTTTGCGCAGTAACGTTAGTAATTGGTTATGATCATTATCTTCCACAGGAACACAGAATTTTACTGCCGCACCACCACGTTTAATGAAATTATGCAGATACTCCCCACGAATCATGTCTAACCACTCTTTTTTTGTGGTGTACATGCCTATAGCCTCCTAATCCTTTGAAAATGAGATACCATAATAATTTTTTTCCCGGCCTTCCTGTGTAATGACTCTGATGGTGTGCCTTGTGATTCCTCTGTCCGAAAAACGTAGGACAAACCCCTCCTTTGTTTTTGTTACACCGCTTCGGTCAAGAAGATAAATATCTCGCGCAAATTCTTGCCGTGGATATTCCCTGGCCTGTCCCGGTAGTAGCGTCAATAATTTGTATATCTCAAGAAGGGGTATCACGATGTCCTTGCCGGTTTGATCCTTCCCACGACTTTTTATGAGAGTTTCATATGCCGAGAAAAGACTTTCCAGAAATATCTCCGATTTAAATCTTACAGGTTTATTCTGTAATGCCTTAAGGTGACTAACAAGGGTAGAGGGTCTTAAACGTTTTTCTTTTGTCTTATCAATTTGGACAGCAAGCTCATTAGGCAGGATGCGGATGAGAAAAGGATAACAATATAAGCTTTCATCCTGTTCAAAGATTTTTACTCCCAAAGATTTGGACATCTCCAGGAGTTCTTCAGGGAATGCCCTGCTGGCAACATAATTTTCGCTGTCGAAATTCCACCCCTCCTTGGTGTTTGTAAATTGTTGTTTAAGCGCGGCGATCGCTTGTTCCGCATTTTCTATCGTTTTCTTCAATTCACGGAGACTTCCTGTTTTGACGGCACCACGAATTTTTTTTAAGGAACTGATCACTGAATTTGCAGCTTTTAATGTTGCGTCTACATCGTTTTCCGTTTTTGCGAGTGCCTTTTCAAGGCCATTCGAATAGTTATTTTCCATTTTCCCTCCATTTGATCCGCGCCCGCTTGTTAGAACACGCGACAGCGCTGAATTTATAAAATCGTGGCTGAAAGCCACATTCTATCTCCATCCATCAAGCAGACATTTCCGTTTTTCAGTTTCGCTTAAAACAATCCTGCAGTCCTCCCAGTTTGTGTTATTAACTGCTTGCTTTTCATATTTGATTTCAAAAGGATGTTGCATGGGCACAGCATCAATAATCTTTTCTGCATCGGCTTTTTTTCCCATTGCTGCCTGCACCCAGACATCCTCCAGCACATCGGGCAGCTGTCCGAAAATGTCGCTGATATTTTGCAGGCGTTTTGACAGCATAGCATGAACGCGATCTTCAACAGAGTCTTTGTACCGCATATTGTATATTAGCACCTTATCGCTTTGCTGGCCGATACGCTGAATACGGCCTTTTCTTTGCTCGAGCCTTGTAGGGTTCCACGGTAAGTCCAAGTTGATTAAAGTTCCGAGTGTTTGCAGGTTTAACCCCTCAGCAGCCGCATCCGTACCAACAAGAACTTTTATCTCTCTTGATTTGACCATCCGCTTTATGTCCTCTTTGGTATACCTACGGTATTTTCCATCGCGAATGATACCAGACTTATCACCGCCCGCATAAAGACCAATGGCTGCGCCTGATAAATCGTTAGACAAGTTTTCCGCAACCCAATATGCCGAATCGAAGTACTGGGAGAAAATAATGCATCCCTTATCTTGTGCATCGCCTTTATCTGTTCCGGTTTAATTATAAAGTTATCCTCTTCCATGCGTAGCCCTTTTCTTATTCCACCAAAGTTAAGTTCATCTTCCTCAGCCGGCGGGAATGGATTGCGGAGCCACTCACATTGTTCCAGCCACTCTGCCGGTGAATTGCCTGTTTGTGCCTTCCCCATAATCAAATCAAGCGTTCTTTTGGGATCTTTTCGCCACTTGCTTAAATCACTGCCCAGCACTGCATTATTTTTCTGTGATAGAATGTTCAGCAAATCCCATGCTTCTATCGGGTACATCTGTACCGGTGTCGCAGTGGCGAGCAGCATACTATGTGTTCTTAATGATATGCGTAAAAGAAAATCATACAAATTGTTAGGTTCAGGCTTTATGTTTTCTTTATCTTCACCCAAATTCTTACGCCTTGCCCGGTGCGCTTCATCCACAATTACGCATTCATATTGCACAGAAAGTAACTGTTCCCAATATTCATCACGACCATTGACGATAATACCCTGCGAGATTATGCCCACTCTGCGCGGGCACTTGCGTATATCGTCTGACGGGGGATACTTAATACCATTCTCGTCAACCCATTCTCTGCCATTATAAACAGCAGACGGCATATCAAGAAGATTTCTCATTTCATCCTGCCACTGCCAGATAAGCGTTTTAGGCACAATAATTAGTACCGGCTTGTTACCCCAGAGAGCCATGAGCTGTGCTGAAAGTGCAAGTTGAATTGTTTTGCCAAGCCCTACCTGGTCCGCAAGCACAAACCTTGCGCCATAAGATTTTCTATGATTTCTGAAAGCCATATCTACAAAGTATTTCTGATGTTCCCAAAGCCCAAGTTCCTCACGATAAACAGGTGATTCAACAACTGCCTGTGCTGGTTCGGGCATCTCTTTCCATTTTGTAATATCCTCAATTACTTCTCTCTCTGAAATTCGCCCTATATCCTCTACAACAAAGCCGGACATTGGAATCGCAGCCGGGTGCTGCCAAAAATAATCAAACTCATTTTGCACCCACGCTATTGCCTCTGGCGAGTTATCTTCCCATAACATTTCATAATTCAACCGCCAGGCAGATAATGTTTCATTCACACTGCCGATAAAAGAGGTCTTGCTTCCGTCCGCTAGTGTTATGACTCCGGCCTTGCCATGAATAAGTCCAAAAACGTTATTAGGCAGCACCTTTATTTCAAGTTTTCCGCTTTTCATAAACTCATATAATCTCTTCAAGCGGGGGATTGCTGATGCATAAACCTTCTCGGGTTCGTTTTCACACCACTCTCGACGCAAAGCAGAAGCGGCGGCAGTTGCCGTCTCACAATCTTCTTTTTCAATTTGAGAGTTGCAGATTAGACGCACCTTGCCGCTGATACTTTCTATTGCTTCGCCAGCAATTTCAAGGACTGACGAACTAAAATAACCGGCGATACGGTCATAACTCCTAGCGTTATGTAATTTGTCATTTAAAAACTGTTGGTCAAGGCGAGTTGCTCTTGACGAGTAACGGTTGATCATTTCTCCACCTCGCTTCTTTTAGCACCACTACCGAGTTCAACCATTTTCGTGACCTCACAAAAATGGTCTGAAGGTTGAATGCCAGTGCTTTTACAAGAATCCATTGCTCTGCTAATAGCCACTCCTAAATAATAATTACTGGTGTCAAACTCCATCATTGCTGACAAGCTCTTTTAAAACAAGCGCGACAGAAGTTTCTTTCTGCCAATGGCTCATATTGCTGATGTGTGCAAAGGTTGCTATATAGCCCAAGAACTCCATAATTATTTTGCGACCATTCCCATCATAAGTCGGAACTTCGTTTTTGAGCCAGTTTTTACCGGCCACCACGTTATCATCGTCCTTGCTTGCTAAGTAAAGTGCCATAAAGACATTACGAAGTACCGTGCCTGCAAAACCGTCTCCGCTTATATTGCGACTGGCCCACTCTCTAGCTGTCTTAAACCTGGCAAAGTTTGCTTTTGTGTTTTCCATAAATTCCTTATATTCATTGACACCAAAGCCTCTAGCCAGTTCCTGGTATGCTGATAACTGATAAATGTTATTCTTTTCAAGCTCCAGCCCTTTGATATAGAGCTTCTCCTCTGCGGATAATGCCCTCCACATAAAAGAGTCAAATTCAGTTGGTATGAGTTGGTCGTAGGCAATCTTTTTAGCGCTTTCAATTACTAGGGCCACAGGTGAAAGTTCACCACTTTTCCTCACTCTGGAGAGCTCATAGGCAACATCAATGTCCTCTATCTTTTTATACGATGTAAGAACTTTAAGTGATGCCGCATAAGCAGCTAAGATGTAATCTGCATCAGTAAAGTTTGGCTCTTCTTTATCATCAAGGCGCTGCATACTCCTAATTTGTGCTTTTACCTCGTCTTCAACCTCAGGCATTATTTCATCTAAAAAAGCTGTTTTTTCACTTTTCCTTTTGCGTAGCACAAGTAGAACTGTACCTTTTACATAGTTGCCCTCTTTTAGTCCCCCGCTTTCAGTTTCGGTGGCGATAGTCCATGCCGCTGTTACCTGCAATCCTGCTGCCCAAACAATATTTCGCAGGTCAGCCCACACACTAACATCCTGGTGGGTAAACATAATAATCTGCATGCCGTTGTCCGGCATATGTGCGGCAAGGTTTTTATATACCTCAATCATGGAGTTGTTAAAGGTCTCATCACGACCTCGCACTGCAAGCACTCGCTTACTGTCGACATACCAATCCGGGAATGCCTTTTTAAGCAGTTTTCTATCCCACGCCAGGAAAAATTCGCTTAGCTCGTGATAATTCACCGCATCAGCATAAGGTGGGTCAGTGAGCCAAATGTCGCATTGGTAATTGAGACTTCTAGCATCCTCTATGATTAATTTAGTTTTGTTATTTATTAAAGTGTGATTTACATTAATAAACCAATTATTCGACATTGAAGTTATAGCCCTATTTACCCAATTGGACAATGTGTTATATGCCTGATTATAAAAAGTTTGTTTTCCACCGTCCTCTCTGCTTGGATCCCACCTACATAATTTCGAATTAAAATCAACACATTTATTCATGACCACTATTGCTGTTATAAGCTCATCTCTTGTCTTTGCAATTTCGCTAATTTTCTGCATAAACAGCCCATGCACAAGCAGTTGTCTTGGGTTAAATAGCTGATGCCAATGTGTCCAGCCACGAGTACGCATTAACTCACTTGTTTTATCTCCCGCTTCAATATCGCTATTTGGTATATAGCCTTTTCCCTGCCAGTCACTAAACCGCTCGGAAAGCAGATTTACAACCTTTTGCTCCCGTGCTAAATCGGCAGTAATTGGCGCGGTGTAATATCGCTTGCCGTTTTTGTCTGTATATCTAATACAGTAAAGTCGCTCTCTGAATATATCATTTGCTTGAGGCACAAATTCATTTTTGCCCCATTGACGCAGTCCATAACCCTCACCTGTATCTTTGCGCAAAGCAGAAACAGGCACGCTTTTTTTGCAATGTGGGCAATACATACTGCCGTTTTTTATGGTAGCCTTTTCATCTGCTTCATTTATCTGCTGTGCATTTAACCCGCTCTTTACTGCTATGTCAAAACCGTTATTATTCTCGGTTAGAATTGCCGCTGTCATCGTTTTTTTGCCAATCACCCATGAAGGCGACAGTGGAACAGTATACCCACATACGGTACCATCATCTTGAAATTCTGGACAGGTTGTTTCAACGCAGTACAAATAAGAGTTTGCTCTCTCGCCCTTCTCATTTGTTTCGATACCCCATTCCAATATTTGTTTATCCACAGCATCATAAACTTTCTGCTGAAACTGACGCAGCTCTGCAATCTTTTCATCACTCGCCCCTGCGATATTGAGGCCTGCCCAGGTTAAAAGACCTGCAATAGGATTAAGGTCAGAAGCAAAGACATCACAGCCCATGCGTGCCGCTTCAAAGGGAACAGAGCCACCGCCACAAAAACAATCCCCGACAACAGCTCTGTGCCCAAATTTCTTAACACCAAGCTGTTCAATAAGTTCCTGTAAGTTAGCTGCCTTTGTGCCAAGATGCGCATTGATTTCTTTCCATCTTAGTGGGTTTTCGTGTGCATATTCCTCCGGTCGCACACAGTAGGTCAGCTTTTGATCATAAGACAGGCAACTCCACGCTTTTTCAAGAACGGTAGCCTTTTCTGCAGCTGTTATGCCAGCTTTCCATGATGGCGTCAACTCACCGTCTTTTTGGGTGAAATACTGCTCGCGCTCTCTTGTTGTCAAAATATTAAAGGCATCCTTGGCAGAGATTGATTTTGTTTTACGATTTAATAACCCTTGCTTGTCCATGGACATTATTTTAAGGAATATATCCATATCTTTTTTAGGTTCATCAGTTGCAGGCAACAACAACCCAAGCAGTGCCGCACGCACCAATACAAGCGGTTTTCTGCCCCACCATTTACCTAGACCAGTTAAAGTCTGTCCGCTACCTGCTTTGCGCTCCTTATAGCTTTCTTTACTGATTTTAGAAACAGGAAACTGCACTTCAATAAAAGATTTATCGTAATTCATCTGACTATTCCTCCTCACCTCGTTTTAGCATTGCATCAAACAACGAAAACTGCCGTTGTTCATCAATTGGGTTTTAAGATAAGGCATATCGCAGTGCTTTACGCCAGCCGCTGCGGTCATCAATATTCCCCGTTGCAGCATTTGTCATGGTATAAAGCCACCAGCGCTCCTCGGGGGCAAGCCCCAACCAGTTGCGAATTGCTATAGGCACAACTGCTGGGTCGCAGTCCTCCACAGCCCATACCAGCACCAGCAGTTCCTTGCCAAGCAGTCGTTCTACGGACGTTTGTCCAATAACGAAACGACCTGCTGGCAGCTTTTGCTTTTTTAGGCGGCTGTTGAACTCTGTTCGCAAAGTATCCTCCAGTAGTTTCCACTTATGCTTTGAAATTTCAGCCTTCGCTTTATCCTCGCCATACACATTTACTGTTTGCTTTACCGCCTCATCCTGCCAGTTAAAGCGTTCATAGATTACTACGCTTGAGTCTTTCTTTTCGGGAATACAAACGAGAATGTGATGGCGGCTTTCATCCGGCTTGAAACCAAAACCCAAACATGCTCGCTTAACACTCATTTTTGATTTATCTCTCCTTGTTTGAACTCGGACAAGCTGAGTTTCTTATCATTGGCAAAGTCCAGGAACGCTTGACCGTTCTTAAACATTGTTGTACGACATTCCAACTCCACATTTACCCCACCACTAGCAATGAAGGAATCTTTAAGATTGGCAATAACATTTTCGATTTGTTCAATACCAGTCGCAATCTTGTCACTCAATGTAAGTTCTATCCACCCTGCATCTCGGCCTTGGTCATCGTTTTTATGCAAAACGATGCGGACATCTTTTACACCTTCAGCGTATTTTTTAAGCAATGTTAATTGGTCATATGTCTCGCTGGTATCAACTGCTCGCAGCAAACGGGAAAGCACCAGCGGCTTAGCCTTGTAGATTGTAGGGCTGCCCACTTGGCCTTTTTCAATCTTTATGGACTGGCTGTCGTAAAACTCGCCACCATGTTCCGCTACTATTTGTACAAACGTAGCCTTTGAAGGTATCTTGAGCTCACCGTCATAGGTGCCACCGCTGTCTTTAGGATCGCTTCCATCTGTTGTGTATTTGATATTTACTCCCGATTGAGATTTAAGAACCATATATTTCCCATCGGCTTTTTCCATTATTTTATGCTTAACTGAAATATCCCGCCTCCATTCTACCGGATCGCCGGTCGGATGCTCGGATGTAGAGTCAACGCAAAGAAACGAAACCCTAAGTTCCGCAGTTTCGAAGTTATTAGGGTCTTCGACTCTCAATGAGGAGGTCGTAGCTGCCGCACCGACTTCATAATATATCTTATCGCCAAAACGAGGGTGCAATCTGAGCGACACCTTGTTTGTTTCTTCATTTTCGCCCTTCACCGTACAGGATACGCTGGTAGGTTCTTTTTCAAAAGGTCCCTTTTTCACATAATCGCCATGCTCACGCCACAAATCCTTCTGCTTACAATCGGCAAGCAGGTTATCCAGTGTGCGCGGATGTACCCAGGTCCAGTTTATTTCTGTGGCAGCACGGTCCTTAATTTCAGACCACCGCATCTCTGGTCTTGTAAAAAGCCGCTCTTCGCATTTGCGGCGAAGGGCATCGTCAATTGGCTTGTTTGAGAACTTTTGCTTTTCCATAAGTAAATTTCTAACCTGTTCCTCGCCATTATAGTTATTGTCCTTGAACTGCATATTAAAATCACCACTGCGGATGCGGTCTCCCATTGGATAATAAAGCGTGGAGAAGGTTTGTTGGGCTGCACTAAGTACAGCATTAATTTTTTTAATGCGCGTGTCTTGTGCCAATAGATACTGCTGATTATCCTCCGGCACTTTTTCATCGCGCATATTTGCGATTATTCTTTCAATTGCTTTTAATTGTTTTGCGGCTTCATAAAGGCGATTCATCGTATCACGACCACCGGATAAGAACATCACACGATTCTTATAAATTGCATCATTATAAAAACGCTCTAAACTCGGATGAAGCCCTGCTCCAGTGTATGGTTCAAACAATATGAGTAAAACTTTATCAGCAGATAGTGTGATTTCATCAATTGCAGGGAATATGAGCAGGCTTTGATAGCAGTCCCCCACAATTGGCTTAAACTTCTCTGCAAGAAAAGTCTTAAGCGTTGTTGTTCTGACCGCTTCATTATCGTAGGATTCAACTAAAGAATGTAATTCTGCAATCATATTCTTGACATTTTTGAAAAGCAGTTTCCCTTCCTTACTATGCTCTAAGTACCATGCCCTCGCTTGAAACTCATCGAGTGCTCTTTTTAGCCCTGCAATATCTCTGCCCGGCTCGCACAAATTGCCAATAATTTCTGGCAAAGTAAGCCCCAATAGGGCATTAGGGACATTTGCCAGCGAAGATACCAAGATAAGTTTACTAACATCACCGACAAGCTCCTGCTGGTACTGTGCATCAATCTCCTCTGCAATGGCTTTGCCATTCGCTGCAATATCGTGTGCGATAGCGTTTGATAATTCCGGCTTAATCTGCGTTACTGTTGTAAGCATCGCGCTATCGTTTAAGTCAAAGTCAAAAACATTTACAAGATATTTGCTCTTTGCTTTACTTTTTTCACCTGCATAAATGCCTGCAATAATCTGCCTCATCAGTCTAATAAGCCCTCTTGTTTGTTGGAAACCGGAGTTCTCTTTAAAGCGTGCATACAAGTCACGAATTGACGGATGGAATGGGTATGAATCTTTAATGCCTGCATATAGATGATCAGGCGAGATGTTGGTATGTCCCATTTGCTTGGCTTTCGCCACCTCATCTTTGTAAGCAATGGCGACAAGGTTGATTTCTTCTGCTCCTGGCAGGGATTCAAATAGCCTCTTTTTCAATATATGGTACACATCATCAGAGCCACTGCCGACAGGTTCTATATTTAAAGCACTACGATTGACTTCATTTTCAAGATTTTTGAATGCACCTCTGATGAGCTCGCTCCCACTCTCATAAACAGCTTTTAAATCTGAAATAACAAGACACACATTTGCCAGCTGGGCTTTGCCAAGTGCGGAAAAAAGGTTTGCAAGTGCCGTTGATGTAACAGCACATAAATCCGAATTGCCTATGGTCTTTGCCTTGGCATTTTCAAGGTAGGGCGGCAGCTCATCTATAAGAATAAGCAGTGGGTCACCCGATAGTAAGTTAATCCACGCAGTTTCGCCAGGTGCAGAAAGCGGAGAATAATACTGTGAAAAAGCCTCTTTTTTGCCGATTTGTTCAGCAATAGAACCCCATATACCAAACTGTGCGTCGCTCTCACGTCCGCTGAAGGCAATAACACGCACCTTGCCAATTGATTTGTATTTCCCACTGTCAGTCATTACTTTACTGCGGAATTCTGGATTTGCTGCAAGCAAACCAAGTGCTAACATGTTATGTGTCTTACCGCCACCCATCGCCTGAGTGAGCTTTACAACACCAGTTTGCCCTTGCTTTATAAAACGATTAAAGGCAGTGTCAAAGAGAGTCTTCATTCCGTCTGTTAAATAATTCTCCTCAAAAAACGAAGCACATTCAATCTTGCCCTCTATGAGATCAGACAGATTTAATACATCTTCTCTTTTAGTTTCCTCAAATACACTTTTCCTCGGTTTACACAATTCAAATAATCTCTTCACGCCTTTACTCCTCAACTTTCTCAATTGTGCCTGGCTACAGTACCAGCCTTGATGTAATATTCAATATTACTTTGCCTTTCCATTTTCAACCCACTCGTCAACTTGACTAATCTTGAATTTCCAAAGATGTCCTATCTTGCTGGCAGGCATTTGTTTTTTAGCAACCCATCTATAAATCGTATCTTTACTAACGCCAAGATGCTCGGCGATTTCCTCAAGCGACGACCACTTCTCTGTGCTTTTATCAGTCATAGTAATCCTCCTAAAAAGCCTTGTAAAATATTGTATCATGTAAAATTCCAAATATCTATACTTTTTTCTGTTTAAGTCCGCAAACTTATGCAGAACTTGCCAGAACTGATTCTATTGTTCATTTAGTTTTTGTGTTTACAAAGTAAATATGTTCCCCCGAACAATCTCATGTTCCGAGGGAACATATCACAAAAAATCCCTAATTCACCCAGTTTCTACATTATTTTATTTGTGCAATTCAGTTGCTGATTACCGGAGCTTTTCGCAAATACTCATCCTTTAGCGCTTGCTCCAGTTTGAATTTAATTTTGCTTGGATTGCGTGCATAGGCAATCACCGTATATCCTCTGTAGAGCACCTGATGCAAGACTTCTTGCCCTGCTTTTCCGGTAGAACCAAAAACTGTTATTTTCATGTCCTCGCCTCCTTATTTGCAGCCTCTAAAAATATATCATACAGAGCATTCAACTTTGTCCTCCAACGTTTCTTCTATCCCAGCGAGAAGATAAACAATCCAATCTTCCCCTTTTTATGTAAAGCTTTACATAAAAAGGGGAAAGATGCTCCCATGCCTGAGCCTGTCTTTGGAGTTTGCCCCTCACAAAGCCTCGACACGGGGCCGCAATCTGCCCACAGGTGCGAGGATGCCACCTCTGCCCGTCAAAAAGGCACACAGGGCGACACAGGCGGCAACACGGGGCGGTTTTCCCGGACTTTAACCGATGCCGGATTCACCCAGGCAAGCGGTATAGATAAATTTGCATTTGCATGGGCAAACTCTTGTTAAAAGGGCAGAAAAATGGTAAAATAATGCATTAAGAATTTTTCGCTGAAGGGAGGGAACACGGATGATCTACACGTTGATGAATAAGCATACCCCTGTGGTGGAACTGAATATTGACGAAGATACGGGCACGATTTTAAAGGTCGCCCAGGTGATTCATCCGGAGTATCTTCCCGTCGGCATTACCATCATCAACGGGATTCCCGACAGGAAAAGCCTGAACGATTGGTGGCGGGGACGTTCCATTCCGGCCAGCCGTTCAGGTATCCGGGAGGCTCTTGACATCCTGAACGTATCCTACGCGGAGCAGCTTCTCACCAAATGCTACGGGCTGAGTCTGTCCGACCAGTATTGGATCAACCCCAAAGAGCTTCCCTTTAAGTGGGAGGATATTAATTTTTTCCACAACTCTTTTTCCGATGATGTGGGGAACGTGCTCTTTGGTCAGGCTTCCCCCGGTAGTGAACTGGACCTTCTCTCTCCCTGCAACACATCCGACGGATGGCTGCGAAAGAAATGGAAAATCATTGACGATGAACGCTGGCTAATCAAGTCCGGAAGCAATCCCTTCCGGTCTGATCGCTGTCTGCAGAGACCGTGAAAAATTTATACCGGCGGTCTCCGCCACGTCGTTTAACCATTTTGGCAGCGTGACAGTTTTTCTGACAAACTGATGCGCCATCTCTGCGCGGACTACCGACATATAAACCGAGACGAGAGTCACAAAAGCGCCAGGCTGGTTAAGGTCTAACGTGGACGGATCCGAGGCGGCCGGGATCTCTTCTCCGTCTTCCTCCAGTCCGAAAAGCGTCAGCGCAGCCTTCACCAAGCGTACCGCTTCCAGCTTAAACTCCGGAGGGTACGGGGGGTCGTTCCCGGCATCAGTAAGCATCTCCTCTCTCTTGCTTCGAGTATAAAGATGTCCACCAAACCGGGTCAAGTCCGTAGAGACTCGTTCTCCTGCTACCTGAATGCGAAAGCGCTTGCCCTGCTCGATACAGTCGGCAAGGTGACGTAGCTTGGCAACGAACTGCTTTTTGGGATAGGTCTTCTCGATGTCGCGCCTTGGTCTCTTCTCTCGTGCTGTCACTGGTAACCTCCGTTGTTCTCTACTCTTCAAGCCGACAACTCCTGAATAAAGCTGACGCGCATAAAACCTGTCCCGGTCGACTTAAGACGGAAACTCCTCTCGCTCACTGCTGCCGCACGAGCCCGACGATTTGGTTGACGTCGATAGTTCTGGCTTTAAAAAAAGAACACTCCTAAAAGTGTTCTTTTTGTAATTATTTACTTAGGACAGGCATGTTTCGGGAGACTCCAACCCCTCGCCCATTTCAAAGCGAACAAACCGACGTACAACTATGTTT
Organism: Bacillota bacterium; assembly: GCA_030656575.1. Lineage (GTDB taxonomy): Bacteria > Bacillota > Dethiobacteria > DTU022 > UBA8154 > JAUSPO01. The sequence goes on along the minus strand of JAUSPO010000074.1, from coordinate 9,377 downwards.
TCACCTATTACAGAAATAAGCTCTTTCAATAAATCATTAATTGTTAAATCCTGATCTTTGACAAAAGACTGTTCAAGGAGACAGTTTTCCTGAAAATATTTTTCAATCCTGCCTGAGACTATCTTTTCTACAATTTTCTCCGGTTTACCTTCATGAAGAGCCTGTTTTCTTAAGATTTCCTTTTCATTCTCAATAGCATCCTCAGGGACATCTTCTTTACTGAGGTAAGCAGGATTTGTAGCCGCTACCTGCAGACAGATATCTCTTACGAAAGTCCTAAACTGCTCATTTTTTCCTACAAAATCTGTTTCGCAGTTAACTTCAACCAAAACGCCAACCTTTCCTCCGAGGTGTATATACGAATCCACAATACCCTGGGAGGCTATACGGCCAGATCTTTTTGCTGCACTAGAAAGTCCTTTTTCACGTAATAGATTTATGGCCTTTTCCTTATCTCCACCTGTCTCCACCAGAGCCTTCTTACAGTCCATCATACCTGCACCTGTAATAGTTCGAAGCTCTTTTACCATTTCTGCACTTATCGTCACGTTATCAACTCCTCATTTAAGTAGAGGCTGTTTTAAGCAGGCTCGTTTGTTTCTGCTTGCTGTTCTTCTTTATTATCCTCTTCATTGAAAATAGTCTCAGCTTTTTCCTCTTCTTTTTCTTTCAGTTCTCTTTTTTCCTCTTCACGAGCAGCTTCTTCCTGGGCTGTCTGAAACCCCTGCTTACCTTCTAATACGGCTTCAGCAATTTTTGAGGTTATTAACTTGACTGCCCTTATAGCATCATCGTTACCTGGTATTACATAATCAATTTCATCAGGATCACAGTTAGTATCTACGACAGCTATGATTGGTATTTCTAATTTCCGTGCCTCAGCAACTGCAATTCTTTCTTTCCTTGGGTCCACAATAAAAACTGCGCCGGGAAGTCCCTGCATATCCCGTATGCCCCCGAGAAACTTGAGCAACTTGTCCTTTTCATGGTTTAATTTAATGACTTCTTTTTTGGGAAGAACTGCAAAAAGGCCGTCCTCTTCCATTTTTTCCAATTCGAGCAGCCTTTTGATACGCTTACGAATAGTATTAAAGTTTGTTAGCATACCGCCAAGCCAGCGCTGGTTAACATAAGGCATTTCACAGCGGCTTGACTCGTATGCGATAGATTCCTGGGCCTGCTTTTTGGTCCCTACAAAAAGAATTTTTTCTCCTTGAAAAGAAATATCTCTTACGAAATTATAAGCACCTTCCATAAGGCGAACCGTTTTCTGAAGATCAATGATGTAAATTCCGTTCCGCTCCGTAAAAATATACTCCTTCATCTTTGGGTTCCAGCGTCTCGTCTGGTGACCAAAGTGAACACCCGCCTCAAGCAGCTGCTTCATTGTCACTACTGACATTTTCAATATTACCTCCCTTTTTGGTTACATCCTCCGCTGATTCATTACCCCAAAGAACTCGATAAAAGAGCACCCTCTCTGGTGATTTCACAGCGTGTGTATTTAAACCATTACGTAGTATAACACAACTTTCGCCAAATGACAACATTTCCCCAAATGTACCTTTGCCATCGTAGATTGCCATAAACAGCAGACAGATATTTTATTAATTCAACCATACCACCACAGGGATAGAATAATGTCTTGTAAAGGGAATCCTGATTACCTGGCCATGTAAGTCAACAAATAAAGAACTTATCACATCATCAGTGACACTCTGGGATAATTCACTGATAAATTGTTCATCTTCTAACTCATTAAGAAGCTCATAGACATAATATGCTATATCATTACGTAAATCGTTTTCTATTTCCCGAATAAACGGGGCAGGGAGTTGAACCAGATAACCACCTATTTCCAGATTTCCAATTTCAATAAAATCTTCCTGCATATATTTTTCCACTAAAAAAGGGACTTCAGATCGTACCTCTCTGATAAAATCAGGAAACTCTTTCTGAACCTGACTTTCCACTTCCCGGCTTATCACACTAAATATTTTTTCTCCATCAAGATTTATGCTTATGCCTTGGGGGTTCTGCTGTAGTAAAATTAAAACAAAAAAAATAAGTGAAACCGCACCCGTTATGATACCTAATCCTAAGAAAAGATAGCACTCAGCCGAAAACCTTTTTTTCTTTTTCAGCAACTTTTTCTTTTTAATAAACATACATTCCCCACCTCCACATCCTTATATACTAGACTGTCCCATCAGGATTTATGCCTAAATTTTGCATAATAAAAAGCAGCCTTTAGGCTGCTTTAAAAAAAACTGATTTGTTTATCCTGATTTTTCTTGGTGGGTGGGACTTTTCAATCAGGTGGAGAGAGACTCTCCACCTGATTCCAGATGTTTCGCCTTGCTTAAATAATTCACTTATTATTTGTGAAACGATTTTTTCTTTTTGGCAAGCTGTTCCAGGAGGTAAGGGTTGAGAACTTTTATATAGGTTCCTTTCATACCCAGGGAACGAGATTCAATTACACCTGCACTTTCAAACTTACGTAAAGCATTAACGATTACAGATCTTGTTATGCCCAGTTGATCTGCAATCTTACTTGCAACAAGAAGCCCCTCATCACTAGCAAGCTCCTCAAAGATATGCTCAACCGCTTCTAACTCGGAGTAGGACAGCGTTCCAATCGCCAACTGCACAACTGCTTTATTCCTTGCTTCTTCCTCAATCTTTTCAGCTCTGGCTCTCAAAATTTCCATACCCACAACTGTAGCTCCCGTTTCTGCAAGAATCAGGTCTTCGGCATTAAATGTCTCAGCAAATCTGGCTAAAAGTAACGTTCCCAGTCTCTTACCTCCACCCATAATTGGCACAACTGTGGTGATCTTATTTGTAAAAAGGCAGTTTTCTGCATCAACAAAAACACAATCATTGGTTTTTTGCGTTAAATTAACTCTTGTTTCATCATCACGCAGCAAAAAGTCATTATAACGCTCGGGGAAGTCTCCCCTTTTTAGAACCTGGCTAACCATAATTTCACATTCAAATTCATCTACCAGGGCATATCCCAGCATTTTTCCATCTCGATCCACAATATAACAGTTGGCGTGAATTACATTCTTTAGCACCTCTGATACTTCCAAAAAATCAACTCTTTGGCCAGCCGTTTTCTGAAGGATTTTGTTAATACGGCGAGTCTTCTCTAATAAAGGAGAAGTTATCAATACTTTCACCTCTTTCTCATTTTCATATATATCTTAAAATCCCGTAAAATCGGGTTTTGCACACTTATATACTCATTAGATTTCTGAAATTATAAAATATATCTACTTAAATCTTTATTTTTAACAATTTCTTTTAATTTATTCTTCACATATTCATTATTTATAATAATTTTTTGTCCTTTTAGATCCGGACCTTCATATGATATGTCCTCCAACAATTTTTCCATTATAGTATGCAGGCGCCTTGCACCTATGTTTTCCAATTCATCATTTAAAACACATGCCGTGTCAGCAATTTCCTTAATTCCGTCATTTGAAAATTCAATAGTCACCTCCTCTGTCTTCAGCAGAGCTGAATATTGCTTAATCAAAGCATTCTCAGGTTCAGTAAGAATTCTATTAAAATCATCCTTGGATAAACTTTGCAGTTCGACCCTGATTGGAAACCTTCCCTGCAGTTCGGGTATCAGGTCGGATGGTTTTGTAAAATGAAAAGCTCCTGCAGCAATAAAAAGCATATAATCTGTTTTAACAGGACCATACTTTGTCATTACAGTAGAACCCTCAATAATAGGTAAGATATCTCTTTGCACTCCTCCCCGTGAAACATCAGGGCCTGAGCCCGAATTTTCCTTACCGGCAATCTTATCAATTTCATCCAAAAAAACAATCCCCGTTTGCTCTGCCCGTTCAACTGCTTCGCTTATAACTTCATCCATATCGATTAACTTTTCCCCTTCTTCTTGTTGAAGGATTCTTCTTGCCTGTCTGAGGGGAAGTTTTTTCTTCTTTTTCTTTGATGGCATCAGGCTACCAAACATATCATGAAAGTTTGCACCCATTTCTTCCATTCCAAGTCCCGAAAAGACATCGAACATAGGCGGGGAACGATCTTCTATCTCTATTTCAACCAGTTCCTCTTCCAGTTCGCCATTTTTAAGTTTTTTCTGCTTTATTTTGCGCTCTTCCAAGATATTATCCAGGCTTTCCTGGTAATCATCCGAATCTTTTTCGGTTGAAGAAGCACCCATTCCCCTTGCAGTTTGGAAAAGTAAACTTAAAGGATTTGCGCCGCCTCCCTTATACTTTTTCGGTAAAGGAGCGATAATATCAAGGAGTCTTTCTCCCGCAAGATCCAATGCCTTTTCTCCTACAATCTTCATTTTTTCTGTTTTAACGATTCTGACGGATGTTTCCACAAGGTCTCTGATAATTGATTCAACATCTCTTCCAACATAGCCCACTTCAGTAAACTTTGTTGCCTCAACTTTTATGAAAGGGGCATTTACTAATTTTGCCAACCTCCTGGCAATTTCTGTTTTACCTACACCAGTTGGACCTATCATAATAATGTTTTTTGGAATAATTTCATCTTTAATACTGCTCTGTAGATTTCTTCGGCGGTATCTATTGCGAAGGGCAACAGCAACACTTTTTTTTGCCTCTCGCTGTCCAATGATATACTTATCCAATTCTGAAACTATTTCCTTAGGCGTTAATTCTGCCTCAAGAGTAAACATTTATAAAAAAGACACCTCCTGCTTGCATTAAAAAACCGAGTCAAAGTGCAATAAATAATTTCTAAATTTCTACCACAGAGATAAATCTGTTTGTATAAACACAAATATCAGAAGCTATCAAGAGTGATTTTTGTGCTATTTCACTGGCAGGCAGATCTGTATTTCCAACAAGAGCTCTGGCAGCAGCCAGGGCATATGCCCCACCTGAACCAATGGCTGTTATTCCATCATCAGGTTCTATAACCTCACCAGTTCCCGAAATAAGCAGCAAACCATCATTGGATGCTACAATCATTAAGGCTTCCAATTTCCTAAGAAAACGGTCAGTTCTCCATTCCTTGGCCAGTTCAACAGCAGCTCGTCGTAAGTTCCCATGATAATTCTCAAGCTGTTTCTCAAATTTTTCAAATAGTGTAAAAGCATCTGCAACTGATCCGGCAAAACCGGCAATAACCTTATCCTGATATAATCTCCTTACCTTTCTGGCCTGATGTTTTATAATAAGATTCCCAGATAGGGTTACCTGTCCGTCTCCGGCAATAGCTATATTTTCTCCTTTTTTTACCGCAAGAATAGTTGTGGCATTAAACAATTGAATATTCACCCTTTATAATTTCAATAATATAGAAAAACTTGCAATAATTTATCCTGCCCCCCCACCTTTAAGCATAGCGTAGGGTAGGGCTTTTTGGGGTGGAGTGGATCTCATCCTGAATCCCCCGATGTTTTTGCCTGAAACGATTCATTTCACGCCCTGGGATGTGTTCGTAAATAAGTCCTCTTTAGCGCCTCTTTTGTTATATGAGTGTATAATTGTGTTGTTGACACAGTAGTATGTCCAAGTAATTCCTGTACTACTCTTAGATCTGCACCTGCATTTAGAAGATGACTCGCAAAAGAGTGGCGCAGCATATGAGGGCTCAGGTTATTATTTTGGCTGGCTTGCACTCCATATTTCTTTACAAGGCGTCTGACGCTTCTATCGGACAATTTTTGCCCGAATCTGTTTAAAAATAAGTCTGGAATGCTTTCTTTTTCATTGTTGCACCTTTCCAAAAAGGGACGGCTCTTTGTCAGGTAAACAGCAACAGACTGCAGTCCGTACATTCCAAGGGGGACTATCCTTTCCTTGGAACCCTTTCCTTTAACTTTCAAAAACCCTTCTTCCAAATTAATTGATGATATCTGTAAACCAACTAACTCACTTACCCTTACCCCAGTTCCATAAAGAACTTCCAAAATTGCCCTGTCACGGCAGCCTAAATAAGTTTCTATAGTTGGCATTTCCAGAAGATCTAAAACTTCATCTACAAAAAGAAACTTGGGAAGTCTTTTCTCTTTTTTTGGTATAGAAACGATCTCCCAGGTATTGTTATCGAGTACTTGCTCTTTTTTTAAAAATCTAAGAAAGCTTCTTATGGCGGAAATCTTTCTGGCTATACTGCTTCGCTTGTATTTTTGTTCTTTTAGAAGAGCAAGATACTTGCGAAGTGTCAAATAGCTTAATTTTGGTAACTTTATTGTATTATTATCAAGAAAGCTTAAAAACTGCTGAATATCCTTTTCATAGCTCTTAATGGTAAGAACAGCAGAATTTTTTTCTATTTTCATTACTTGTAAAAAGTACTCTAAGTAATTATCCATAAATTATCATCCTATTTTTAATATTAGCATATTCACTTTCTTTATGCAAGGAGCTTGTGGTATTTATTTCGAAATCTCGACAATATTTCCAAACTGCGCTCTGCCATTAATTCTTTTCTTTTTTGTTTTGGTGCTCTAACAGATAAAGGTGGAAAAAGGCCAAAATTTACATTCATAGGTTGAAAGTTTTCTGGATCTGCGGTGGTAATATAGTCCGTCATTGAACCAAGGGCCGTTCCCTGGGGAAAAATTAGCTGTTCCTCCCCACGCACATAACAAAAAGCATTTATTCCTGCAATTAAACCCGTAGCAGCAGATTCAACATAACCTTCTATGCCTGTAATCTGCCCGCCAAAAAAGACACCCTCATACTCTTTCATTTCCAGAGTAGGTCTGAGAAGAAGAGGAGAATTAATAAAAGTATTTTTATGCATAACTCCAAAACGAACAAAGTCAGCATTTTCCATTCCGGGAATTAAGCTAAAAATGCGTTTTTGTTCCGGCCACTTCAGACGGGTCTGGAAACCTACCATGTTGTATAGTGTTCCCTCTTTATTGTCTTTTCTAAGTTGAATAACTGCATAAGCCTGCTCTCCCGAAGGTAAAGATAACCCCACAGGTTTTAGAGGACCATATCTTAAGGTGTCTATTCCTCTTGAGGCTAAAACTTCAACAGGCATACAACCTTCGAAGTACATTTCTTTTTCAAATTCCTTTATCTCAGCAACTTCCCCACGTCTCAATTCATCGTAAAATAACTCGTATTCTTCTTTTCCCATGGGGCAATTTAGGTAATCTTCGCCGCCCTTCCCATAACGTGAAGCAAAAAAAGCTTTTTCCAAATTTATAGATTCAAAGGTTACAATAGGGGCAGCTGCATCATAAAAATAAAGTCTGCCCAAACCTGTTAACTTTTCTAAAGAAAGGGCAAGCGCAGGCGAAGTAAGGGGTCCTGTAGCAATTATTACAGGTCTTTCTTCCGGGACGTTTTCAACTTCATCGTAATAAATATCTATGAGAGGATGATTTTGTAAGGTTTCGGTAACCAGACGTGCAAACTCTTCCCTGTCTACCGCAAGTGCACCTCCTGCAGGAATCTGGGTCTCAAGGGCGCACTTCATGATTACAGAATCAAGCTGCTGCATTTCTTCTTTCAGTAAACCAACAGCATTACTTAAGGAAGCAGCCCGCAGGGAATTACTGCAGACAAGTTCTGCAAAATATGGACCATGGTGTGCAGGGGTCTGCTTTTTTGGTCTCATTTCATAAAGAGAAACTCTTATCCCTCTTTTGGCTAATTGCCAGGCAGCTTCCGAACCAGCCAATCCTGCGCCGATAACAGTGACTTTTTCCGTTATAACAGCCTCCCCCTTCCTTTACTTAACTTTTACTTTCTACCGGTTTCTTTTCATCCTTATACCCGCAATCCTTATTACCACATTGATATACGGGATCCTTCCCGCGATTCTTTTTCTCCACTAAAAAATAGCTGCACTGGGGACATTTTTTATCCACCGGCTTATTCCATGAGACAAACTTACATTCAGGGTAATTACTGCATCCGTAAAATTTCTTACCTTTTTTGCTTTTTCGTTCAATTATTTCACCCTGGCATTCCGGACACTTAACTCCAGTCTCAACCTTGGGCTGCATTGTGTAACGACATTCTGGAAAACCAGGGCAGGCTAGAAATTTTCCAAACCGCCCATACTTTTTAACAAGGTTCTTGCCGCAGTTTGGGCAGATTTCATCAGTTTGCTCATCTTCTATGGCCACCTTTTCCATTTCCTTTTTTGCCACATTCAAACGATCTTTAAATGGAGCATAAAACTCACTTAATACTAGGTGACGCGAAATTTCTCCTGACTCCACCTTATCCAGCTTGCTTTCCAACTGAGCTGTAAAATCAACATCTACCACTTCAGGAAAGAAGGATTTCATTAAATCCGTAATTATAAAACCAAGCTCTGTAGGCTTTAAAGCTTTCTCTTCCTTGATGACGTAACCCCTGCTTAGTATTGTTTCAATAGTTGGAGAATACGTACTGGGACGCCCGATGCCCCTGTTTTCCATCATTTTTACCAGAGATGCTTCCGTAAAACGAGGAGGGGGTTGAGTAAAATGCTGATTGGGGCTTAAAGACAAAAGAACCAGTTTCTGACCTTCTTTAAGATGGGGAAGTTGTTTTTCTTTTTCTAATTCTTCATCTTCCCCTTCAATATAGATAATCATAAACCCTTGAAATTTAATAGTTGAACCACTTGCCTTAAAAAGGTAGTCCCCTGCACTGACTTCAACTTTTACCTGCTCAAATAAAGCCGCTTCCATCTGGCTGGCCAGAAAGCGTTCCCAGATTAATTTATACATCCTGAACTGGTCCCTGCTGAGAAATTTTTTCATTTCTTCAGGTTCTCGCAAAATGGAAGTGGGACGAATTGCTTCGTGAGCCTCCTGGGCACCTTTTTTTACAGCATATTTCCTTGGTTTTTCAGGTAAAAAGCTTTCTCCGTATTTTTCCTGAATATAACTTCTTGCTTCTTCTTCAGCCTGAGGAGAAACTGTGGTTGCATCAGTTCTCATATAAGTAATCAGACCGACAGACTCTCCCTTTTTGCCTACCGCTATCCCTTCATACAGTTGTTGTGCCATCATCATTGTCTTTCGAGTTGTAAAGCCCAATTTTCTGGAAGCTTCCTGCTGTAAAGTGCTAGTAATAAATGGCGGTGCGGGATTGCGTTTTCTTTCCTGAACTTGAGTCTTAGTTATTTTATAAATACTATCTTCAATATTTCCTAAAATTTTTCTGACCTCTTCTTCACTGGTAAGGTTTATTTTCTCACGGTCTTTACCATAAAATTTAGCTGTAAAAGTATTTCCCTCTGCCGGCTCTTTAAAAATAACCTCGATTGACCAATATTCCTCCGGCTTAAAAGATTCAATGTCTTTTTCCCGATCACAGATTATACGCAGAGCCACTGATTGCACCCTTCCGGCACTGAGACCTTTTCGTACCTTTTCCCAGAGCAAAGGGCTG
>JAUSPO010000073.1 GCA_030656575.1 Bacillota bacterium | reverse complement strand
ATCACTGCTTGATCGGCTACGGTCGATAGCTCTTGGATAAAGCGCTAGCCATCCTCACTTGATAATTGATATCCAAATAAACGCCCCTGCGGCAGATCCACACGACGGCGCAACATATAAGCCGCTAATTTATCTTGCTCCTCGATCGAGACATTACCCAGCAACTGTCCAAGCAGGCCATGCATAGTTTTTAGTACCAACTTAGCGACCTTGTCGAGCAGTGCAGTGCCATCACCATTTTCATCACGCAATAACGCAATCACATTAATGGCCAAGGCGTGCACTACACCATCCACACCCATGATGGCTAAGCGGCTGATCTCGTCAGGCTCACTGTATTCACCACTAGCGTGTTTAGTCAGTAGTGCATCAAGTTGAGCTTGGTGGTCATTTGCCAACGCGAAGCCAAAATAATAGGTCATCAATTATTTCCTCATAACTAATGGCAACAAAAATGACCTCGCCACATGGCGCAGAGCTTCATCATCATTTGGTGGCGCCATCAAGCCACCTGGCGTGAGCAAAATTGAGTGCAGCAACCGCCACAGCATCTCTGCCAGTAGATCAATTTGTGCTGTTGCCACGTATTTCTCCTGGCGCAAAGTAGAGGCGACATACTGACTACCAAAACGCAGCATGGCCTCACCTTTGGTGGTCAAATAGGGTAGTAACCACTCGGGTTCGGTTTCTAGCAAGCGACTAATTAATGGATGTTTGCGTGCACCATTAACCACAATCACAAAACCCGACACAAACCGCTCTTCAGCATCGTTAATTTGCGCCAGCATCCGCTCCACTTCCTGCATGGAGCGGAAACATTCACGCATCACTACTGCCTGAAACAGAGTGGGTTTATCAGCATAATGCCGGTATACCGTGATGCGCCCCATGTTTGCACGCTTGGCAACGTCTTCCATGGTGGTTTTACGTAGGCCAAATTCTAAAAACAAGGTGTAGGCAGCATCTAAAATATGGGTCGCCGTATCTTTGGCGGGTTCAAAAGCATGTTCAGACATTCGTCGATCCAATCGCCAGTAATCGTTTTAAAAAACGGCCAACATTGACCTCATGCGTCATCCCCATACCACCGTGCATTTGAATCGCCTCTTGCGCAATTTTTTGGCCATATTCTTTAACCATGGACTGCAAATGTTTAAATGTCTGTTCTGCATCAGCATCTAGCTGCTCGGCTTTTAGCGTTGCGGCCAACAATAATGACCGACATTGTTCACTCATCATAAACATGTCGACTAAGCGATGCTGTAATGCCTGAAAACTTCCGATGCTGACCCCAAACTGCTGTCGAGTTTTGACAAAGCTCAAGGTGTCTTTTA
>JAUSPO010000071.1 GCA_030656575.1 Bacillota bacterium | reverse complement strand
AAATATCAGCGCCGCCTTCTACTTGCTTTTTAGCTAAATCCTGAATAGATTTTACATCTCTATTCTCAATCATCTCTCTTACTTTTTTCCTTGCTGAATTTAGTTTTTCTCCAATAATTATCATCTTTAATCTCCTTTTTTTCAAATACAAATAAATTATATTAAATGATTATACCTAATTACTCAGTATCTATTGCAATCAGAATATTTGTTTTAGAGGTTAGGTATCTCCCTGATAATTTCAGGAATGATTTCAAACAGATCCCCGACTACGGCTATATCTGCAATCTGCATCATAGGTGTATCGGGGTTTTTGTCTATAGCTATGATCAAATCACAAGACTGCATTCCTACAAGATGCTGAATCTGTCCGGAAATGCCGCAGGCTATATAAACCTTTGTCTGGACTGTTTGTCCTGTCTGTCCGACCTGATGTGCATAAGGGATCCAACCCGAATCAACAGCTGCCCTGCTTGCACCTACAGCTGCTCCGCCTACCCTTTGGGCAAACTGTTTCAAAAGCTTAAAACCTTCCGGACCTTTCATTCCTCTTCCGCCTGATATTATTATCTGTGCATCGGCAAGATTATAAGCAGTTTCGGTACTATGAAAAACATCTATTATCTGCTTGATCTTTTCGCTATCACTTGTAAGCATATCTTCTTTTATAATTCTGCCGGCACGGCCAGGATCGGGTTCCGGTGATTTCATGACTCTTGGTCGTACGGTGGCCATCTGAGGTCTGTGGTTCGAACAGCGGATAGTAGCCATGACATTACCACCAAAAGCCGGTCTTGTTTGAAGAAGGTCACCGTTTTCAGGATCAATTGAAAGACCCGTGCAGTCAGCTGTAAGACCACAATGTGTCATTACGGAAACTCGTGGAATCAGGGCACGTCCCCTTGTTGTGGCTCCGCAGATCACGACTTCGGGTTTATATTTTATGATAAGGCGTTTCATGATTTTTGTTTCGGTTTCATCGACAAAACCGGATGATCCGGGATTGTCAACCAATATTGCAACATCTGCTCCATAGGCAAAAAGCGACTCCAGTTTTCCTTCAATATCGGATCCCATGACAACAACCCAGACTTCACTCTTTCTAAGATCTGCAAGAGTTCTTGCAGCACCTGTCAGCTCGTATGTCACAGGTTGTATTTCACCAAACAAAATCTCAGCGACTACCCATATATTACGATATTTTTTTCTTTCGGCATCTGTAAAAGCTATCATTTTTATCTCCTCTGAATCAAACTATACTTCGCAGTTTTAACTCTCTTAGCAGGGTCTGTGCACATTCTATTGAAGATCCTTCAATCTTTTTTGTGCTTGTGTGTCTGGGTGGTGGGGGCTGTATTTTTACAACCCTTGTGGGTGATCCGTTCAGACCGATTTTTGATGTATCCGCATTTATATCATCGGGCTTCCATACTGGTATTTCACATTTATTTGAAGCCAGTCGGCCTTTAAGTGATGGTACACGGGGTATGTTAATGTCTTTTACCACGGTTATTACTGCAGGAAGAGACATTTCACATATATCATAACCATCTTCATGCATCCTTTTGACCCTGATGGATGAGGAAGATATCTCTTCCACGGCCATAACATAAGTTGCTTGAAGCCAGTCAAGATGAGCTGCAATTCCAGGACCTACCTGGGCTGTATCGCCATCTATGGCCTGCTTACCGCAAATTACAAGATCAACATCCCCGATCTTTTCAATGGCTTTTGCAAGGACATAGCTTGTAGCCCATGTATCCGAACCACCAAAAGCCCGGTCACTGAGCAGAATGGCTCTGTCAACTCCCACTGAAATAGCCTCTCTCAGGCTTGCTTCAGCTTTTGGCGGACCCATTGACAGGGCAATCACTTCTCCTCCGAATTTGTCTCTCAACTGTACACCTTCTTCCACAGCGTAAGTGTCAAAAGGATTCAAGATCGCTTTCATACCTTCTCTTATGATGCGTTTTGTTTCAGGATCGATTTTAGCATCGTTAGTTGCCGGTACCTGCTTGATACATACTACTATTTTCATAACGCCTCCCTGCAATTACGGGTCCTCAGACCCAGGTATCTTTAATCAGATCGTATTGTGTTTTGAATCCGAGTAGTGACAGGTAAACGCCGCACCCCGGATATAATTTGTGGAGCATTTTTAAAGTGGATATCGGGTCAAATTCTGTATTCTCAGGTATTTCATAACCGACTGCTTCCGAAAGAAGATGCAGTTTTCTGCTCATCCAGGCCTCTACAATTACCGGTATTCCAGGATACTTTTCAAGAAGTCTGTCGACAATTTCATTTCTCTCTATCAAAGGCTGGGTAATAATGAAAGTGGCCCCTGCTTTTATTTTTCTTTCCATCTTTTCAAGTTCGTGTTCTTCCGGTTCATAAGGATTGAAGGCGACTCCGAGTACAAAAGTATCCGGATACTCTCGGTTTATGTACTTTAACAGTTCAACGGAAGTGACAGACTCGACATCAGTGGCGCCTACATCTGAAGGGTGAAGCTTGGGAAGACGCTCCGAACCATCTCCTGTTATTATCAGGAGATACATGATTCCTTTTGTCTTACATAGGTTAAGAATGTTGTCCAAATCATCTTTTGTATGAAAAGTATTCAGGTGAATCATCACCTGCTCCGGTATGACGGGAAGGTCAAGTTCCTCAATTATTTCTGTTCCCTGGAATGACAGAAGACCCATTGCATTATCGGTTACACATGCACAATAACCGCTGTCCATAACCCTGAGATATTTATTTGAAAATATTTCAAGATCCTTTTCAAGTTTTTCTGAATCCTGTTTGGGTGGTAAAACTTCAACGTGATAGATCTTATTCCGGATGTGATGAATCATAATACTCTCCTATCTCAATTAAATTGGTTAAATTAAGCATTTTCCCGTAATTTGCCACCGGTTTCTCTATGGTTCCATCCTGGGGATCTTCATATCTTATCTTAATTTTCCCTTCTTTTTGTCTTGCATAATTTGAGAAGGAAAAGAATAGATTTAAGATATTGAATATTATAAATATTTAAGCTATAAAAGATTTTGCACTATCCACAGCAGAAGCAGCATCAGGAGAATAGCCATCTGCTCCAATTTGATCAGCATAATTTTGAGTTATAGGTGCTCCCCCAATCATTATCTTTACTTTATCTCTTAATCCTGCAGCTTCAAGGGCTTTTATCACTTCCGCCATATTAACCATTGTAGTAGTTAAAAGTGCAGACATCCCTATTATATTAGGTTTATGTTCTTTCACGGCTTCTACAAATTTATCTGTAGTCACATCTACCCCCAAATCTATCACTTCAAAGCCTGCACCCTCTAACATCATTTTTACTAAATTTTTCCCAATATCGTGCAAATCTCCCTTTACAGTGCCTATTGCTACTGTACCTATGTTTTTCACTCCTGTTTCAGCTAACTTAGGTCGTAGAATATTCATTCCTGCATGCATTGCTCGAGCAGCAATTAAAACTTCCGGAACATACACTTCATTTTTCTTAAATTTTGCCCCAATAATATCCATTCCCTTAATTAAACCATTTTCTAAAATATCCTTGGGTAATAAATTCTCCTCTAAAGCTTTTTTAACAAGTTCTTCTACTTTTTCTGCGTCTCCCCTTTGTAAAGATTCAGATACCTTATTTAAATCTACCATAACGTTACCTCCTATATTTATAAAATAATATAATTTTACAAAACAAAAAACATTAATGCTATAGATATAATTGCATTATTAGGTAAAATCTTGCTTTTTTTATATTTTTTAAAAAAATCCCTCCCCCCCCTAGCCCATACTTTATCTATTACATTAAGAGTTAAAGTATCTTCG
>JAUSPO010000063.1 GCA_030656575.1 Bacillota bacterium | reverse complement strand
AAAGTAAGGCACCCGTACCCAAACGAAAGGCTTTCACGTCACATACCCGAAGTAGGAGCCGTATGAGGTAGTTCCTCAAGTACGGATCTGTGCGGGGGGCGCCCGGCAACGGGCGTTCCTACCGCGATTCTTGACACCTATTATATAAAAATTAAGGCATGATACTTTTTAATAGATATCGTTGTCATCTTGAAATAGATATCATTATTTGATATAATAATTCTGAGGTGAAAGGGATGGAAAAAAGCAAGCTATGTGCAAAAGCAGGTCCCAAAAAGATTAGAAAATTATACCATTTAGAGCCGCAGGACGTGGCATTTGTCAGGGAATATGCGCAAAAGAGAAAATTATCCGAGTCCGAGGTTATTCGCCTTTCTGTGAAAAGGCTACAGGAAGAAGTAAAGGCAGATCCTTTTAAAGAGCTTCTCGGTTCGGTAAGTGTAGGCGACGGTCAGGCGGTGCGGCATGACGAGGCTATCTATGAATAAAGCTGTATTTATCGATACATCTGCCTGGATAATGCTTTTGAATAAATCCGAAGGTTTCCATGAAGATGCGTCTTCGATTTATAATGATATGCTCGAAAGTGTTTTCCCGGTTACGTCAAACATGGTGATAGGAGAAACATATACCTGGCTTCGAAAAAAGGTTGGGTTTGCTCCTGCCTTTAGCTATTTATCTGCTCTGGATAGGAAGGAAAGACTGAGGCAAATAGCGGTAATGTATTCTGATGCCATTTTGGAAAAAGAAGCGGTTAACATACTGGCGCAATTCAAAGACCAGTCTTTTTCTTTCGCGGACGCGGTAAGCTTTGCATTGATGCAAAAAAAAGGGATTCGTAAAGCTTTTGCTTATGACCGGCATTTCGTGGTGGCGGGGTTTGAGCTTATAAATCGCCTCTAGGTGACAGGGGACGGTTCTCTTGACACCTGCATGATTAAACTAATATATTAACCGTAAAAAAGGTGTGGATGTCATCATGCCAAGGCGGGCGAGGGAAAAAAGCAGCACTGGAGTATACCACGTCATGGTCAGGGGAATTAACAGGCAGGATATTTTTATTGATGAAGAAGATAAGCTGAAGTTTGTGTCAACCCTAAAAAGGTATAAAGAAATATGCGGTTACGATGTATACGGATATTGTCTGATGAGCAACCACATTCACCTCCTGCTTAAGGAAGGCATGGAACCAATCGCCCAGGTAATGAAGCGAATCGGGGCGAGCTATGTTTATTGGTACAACTTGAAGTATGAACGCTATGGTCATTTGTTTCAGGACCGGTTTAAAAGTTACTGATTAGATTACTTTGTGCCCCGCAATTGTTCTTTAACCAAAAGATTAATCATATCGGTTAATCCGATTTTCTTCTTTCTTGCAAGAAGTCGTAGACGTTTCATATCCTCTTTTTCGAGATTGAGGGATATAACTAGGTTGTTCCTTTTTACAAATTGAACGTCATTAACTACTTCAAGATCATCGGCAAAATCAGCTAAAGATTGTGTCTCCCAGAATTTCCTTGCTTCTTCAATTGTTTTAAAATCAGTGATACTATCTTTTGGGGTCATCTTAATATCTCCTTTGGTAATATTTTCTTTCTGCCTGGTCCATGTCACGAGCGGTAACCACCATGGCACGACCTTGTTTAAAGTATACAATCATTATGAAAAGGTAACGACCAGCTACAGTTTGACCGAGAGCGTAATAAGCCTGGTTAACTCCTTTGACGGTTTGTTTACTTTTTACAATCAAGGGTTGATCAAAACAAACTTCTTCTACTTCTTCAGTTAGAACATTATGTCTGGCAAGATGTTCAATTATGTTTTCATTCCATATGAGTTGTGAGATTTGCATTGTTGTCACCAAAATAGCATGGTTTAAAATAGCGACCATTTTGTTTATTATACCATATCCTGTAATTTGAAACAATGGAAATTGCGAGGTGACAGGGGCGTTTCTAATAAAGGGGTTTCATTTCCCTATGCTTTACTTTTTCATTTTTGACTAGTATAATTAACATATGTAAGAATTAATTTGGAGGTAAGTTTAATGTTAAAGGTTACTATTTCCCAAAAAGGACAAATCTCTTTACCGGCAATCTTACGCAAACGTTATGGTTTAAAAAAAGGTGATAAGCTGGTTGTTGAAGAAAAAGATGGTTCCATAATGTTAAGGCCTCTTCCAGAGCATCCGCTTCTAAACCTCAGGGGCAAATACACAGGCGAAGAAAAGATGAAATTAACTAAACTTTTACTTGAAGAGCGGCAGGCTGATAGGGAGCGTGAACAATGAACCGAAAGGTTGTTTTTGATGCCTATGCAATCCTTGCTTTGATAGAAAATGATACTGGAGCTCAGACAGTTGCTGATATGCTGGCTGATAAAGAAATTGCTATATTTCTGAGTGTAATAAACTTTGGAGAAATATATTACATTATCCTTAGAAGAAACGGTGAGCAGGCAGCAGAAGAAGTGATACAAAGTATTTTATTGGAAGAATCCTTAACTATTGTAGAGATGCCCTGGCCAAGAGTTAAGGAAGCGGCAAGAATTAAGTCCCGGGGAGGGCTTTCTTACGCAGATGCTTTTGCACTGTCGCTGGCGAAAGAATTGTATGCGCCGCTAGTTACCGGGGATCCGGAAATTCGGAGCTTGGCACAACATATAGGCGTGGAAATAATCTGGCTCTAAGGTAAACCCGTTTTCTAAAAGCCCTTGCTCTTTCACGGCGCTTGCGATTTTTTTGTATGCCTTTAACAACACAGTATTAAAATTGCCCTCAGGGTAAAAAAAGCGGGGATTCGCTGAGCAGTGAAAAAACGGCCTTTTACCGTTTCTTCTAATTTGTAGTAATAGTTCGCAGTAAGGATTGACAGGAGGGATTCGACTTATTGCCTCCTTTTTCTCTGTCACTTTCCGCAGCATTTTTTGTATTTTTTTCCGCTTCCGCAGGGGCATGGTTCGTTGCGTCCCACTTTTGGTTCGGGGCGTCTGTAGGGTTGAAGTTGGTAATCTTCCTCTTCGTCATAGAGTTCAAGGTTGTCCCAGCCTTTTCTGTTGCTGACTTCAAGTCCTTCCCAGACTGCTTTATGGGCCTGGGTATAATCTTCGGCTGCATGGTAACAATTAATCAGCCCCAGCCAGAGCGAAATGTTGTCTTCATCAAGAGACAGGGCCCGGCGATACTGTTCGATCGCTTTCAGATGCCAGCCGCGCATGTCATAGGCATGGGCAAGCCGCCGCAGGAAACCGGCATTATTACGTTCGTCGACTGCAAGCTTCTCAAAAATGCGGATGGCTTTTACGCTGTTTCCATTCTTCAGATAAGCATCGCCCAACAGACTGTTTACAACGGAAAAGTGCGGATATACTTTGATGACCTTTTCCAGAAGATCGATCGCTTTTCTTTCGGCACCCTCTTCCAACGCTTTTTGCCCTTCGTTAAAGTAAAAACGGGACAGATTTTCAAACATCCTTTTCCTCCGTAAGTTCATAGATAATCTCATGAAGCTCTTCTTTAAACACGTCAAGCTTTTCCGGTTTTTCGTCCTGCACTAACCCTGTTTTTATTTTTCTGATCAGGCTTTCCATTTCAATGGCATAATGCTCTGCTTTTGATGGGACAAGGGACCTGTCCCCCTGTCCCCCTGTCCCTCGTGCCAGGCACCATTTTATTTACTTATTGGGAAGCTGCTGAAACGGGTGCATAAAAAAGGGTGGTTATGATTATTATTTTGTGATAAAATTAAAATTAGCTTTTTTGGTGACAGCTTGAAAATGTAAGAGATGTTAAAAAAATACACTAGGCAGTTTGAGA
This sequence comes from Bacillota bacterium, assembly GCA_030656575.1. Classification (GTDB taxonomy): domain Bacteria; phylum Bacillota; class Dethiobacteria; order DTU022; family UBA8154; genus JAUSPO01. Next base: position 14,910 of record JAUSPO010000063.1, on the reverse strand, counting down.
TTATTTTTAGGGGGCTTAGAAGTGTTAAGACCGCAAGATTTTTTTGAACTTTCAGGCAATCCGTTTGCATCACTTTTTGATAATACTGAATACGTATGGGATGCATTAAAGAAGCTAAAGGGTTATATTAAGGACAATCTTAGGGGAAATGTATCAGATATCCGAAAAGGCGAATCATTTATAAAGAATACCGCAGTGCTATATAACGGTAATGTGATTGATTCCGGGTTTGTTATCGATACATCAGGGAAAAAACCTCTTGTAAAAAAAGATGGTCTAATCCTCGAAGGCGCAAGTATCATCTATGCCGGTTCAAACTTAATGGATGACGGGATATCTATAGGTAAAAACACGGTTGTTGAATCGGGGGCCCTAATTAAAGGCCCTACTATTATTTGTGATCATACGGAAATTCGTCAGGGGGCTTACATCCGCGGCGAGGCGCTGATCGGAAACGATTGCGTTGTTGGACACACTACTGAAATTAAATCTTCGGTTATGCTTGGCGGAAGTAAAGCAGGCCATTTTGCTTATATTGGGGACAGTATCTTAGGTAAGGTAAACTTAGGGGCTGGGACTAAAATTGCCAATTTAAAGATAACCGGCTCACAAATCGTCCTTGATGTTAAGGGAATAAAGTATGAAACGGGCTTAAGAAAATTTGGCGTTATCATGGCCGATGGTGTGGAAACAGGCTGCAATAGTGTTACTACCCCGGGAACTTTGCTTGGTAAAAATGTGCTCTTATATCCAAACGCAACTGCAAGGGGTTACTACCCTCCCCAAATCATAGTTAAAGTGAGAAGTGTTCAGGAATTACTTAATAATTCGTCTGATTTAACGGGGTAAAAGCAATGAATGATATTTTTGAGATATTGGAAGCCCACGGCCCGCTGACGGGAAAAGAGCTGCTCAGGGAAGCCCGCACAGATGAATTTTCTTTATGGGCTGCATGTAACCGCTCTGATAAAATCATGACCAGAATAATCGGGAAAAGGTATCTAAGGCTTGACGTGATAGTTGAAGGATATGCCAGGCTTTCTCCCTCCATCATGCGGGAATTTTACGGTTATACAGTAATTGGTACCACAAAATACTCACAGGAAATATTACTAAAGGCCGAACTGCTTCAAAAAGAGATAGCAGAAATCAGTAAAAAGAAATTTGAGCTGGCTCAAAAGACAATCGCGAGGCTGGTTGATTCACATAAGGAATTTGAAATAATCAAAAAATGCGCATGCTTCATGATCGCCGGTGACGTTGTTTATGGGATGGCGCATGCAGAACCCAGGCCTGAATCATCCACAGGTGAATTGGTTATGGGCTCTGATCTTGATATTATCGTCGTTGTGGAAAATTTGCCTGAAAAGATTGTAAGCAGCCTGGATACGGCCATCCATGAAGAAAAATATAAGCTTCTTATGAACCCCGCTTGCAGGGAAGAAATAGACTATCTAGTGAAAGACATCTCCAAGGTGCAGGAGCAATTGCAGTTCAACGACTTTAAATCCATGGTTGCTTCCAAAATATTAGATGAGGCGGAATTTCTTTATGGCAGCCATGATATTTTTAACAAGGTGAAAGAAATGCTCTTGGAGAATGGTATCCCTGGCATAATAGTATCTTTGGAAAATAAAGCGCTGATCAATCGGGAAAATGCAGAGTCTTATCTGCTAAAGGCGCATGATACCCTATCAGAAGACGAAGCTATGAAGTTATTCTACACAGCTGGAGAAAAAGAAGAGATTTTTTAGGGTCTTGCAAGATGAAATAAGGAGGCATTTATGTGAAAAGGTTATTTGGAACGGATGGTGTCAGAGGTGTTGCCAACCTGGAGCTTACTCCGGAGATGGCTTTTCGTATCGGCCGCATCTGCACGCATCTTTTAAAAAAGGACGAGGACCAACCGTTTGTAGTTATTGGAAAAGATACACGTAAATCAGGAGATATGCTGCAGGGAGCCCTGGTTGCCGGGATCTGCTCATCTGGTGCAGATGCCCGCTGTCTTGGCGTTCTTTCCACACCGGCCCTTGCATACCTGACCAAAGAACTGGGTGCATCGGCGGGGATCATGATTTCTGCTTCCCATAATCCCATCGAAGATAACGGTTTAAAAATATTTGCCCCTTCAGGATATAAGATCTCCGATAGTTTGGAGGCCGAAATGGAAGAACTTTATTTTGGGGAAGATCAGCTGCCCCGTCCCCAGGGCGGGGGAATTGGCCGCGCTTTTGATGATAACAGTGCAGTTGATGCTTATATTGATTTTCTTAAAAAGACTGCTCCTGATCTAACCGGCGTACATATAGCCATGGATTGTGGCCACGGCGCCGTTTATAAGATAGCTCCGGAAATATTTCGCGCTCTTGGGGCCAGGGTGACGGTTCTTAATGATAACCCCAACGGTATTAACATCAATGTTAAATGCGGGTCCACTGATCCTACCGCTCTGCAGGAAACAGTCAGGGAAACGGGAGCACTTCTGGGTCTTGCTTTCGATGGTGATGCAGATCGTCTTATCGCTGTGGATGAAAAAGGTGAGATTGTTGACGGCGATATATTAATGCTGCTATTTTCACTGTATTTAAGGAAGAAGAAAGAGTTAAAAAATAATGCCTTTGTAACAACGATCATGAGCAACGGCGGTCTCGATGTGGCTGCCAGGCAGAACGGTTTGGATGTAATTCGTACCGTAGTGGGTGACCGTTATGTTCTGGAAAAAATGCTGGAAGGCGGCTACAACCTGGGTGGTGAGCAGTCCGGGCATATTATTTTTTCTGATTATGCTACTACAGGTGATGGAGTGCTGAGCGCTTTAAAGCTAATCGAATTCGTTAAAGAAGAGGGCCGTCCGCTCTCATCCTATAGCTCCCTGATGTCACGTTTGCCCCAGGTAATTGTAAACTGCCGGGTTGGCCGGAAAGATGGATGGGAAGAGATTGCCCCTTTCAAAGTGGCGCTGGAGGGTGCCTATAAGCAAATAGGACCTTACGGGCGGGTACTCGTTCGCCCTTCGGGCACAGAGCCCATGATGCGCGTCATGGTTGAAGCGGATAAAGAAGAAGCATTGCTGCAGAGCCTTGCTTCGGAACTTGCCGCCATCCTTAGCAGAGAGCTAAAATAAAATAAGGGGTATGATTATATGAAAATTTATATAGTGGAGGACTACCAACAGCTGAGCGCCAAGGCGGCCAGTATTGTGGCCAGCCAGGTGATACTTAAGAACAACGCGGTGTTAGGGCTTGCCACCGGCTCTACTCCGGAAGGAATGTACAGTCAGCTGGCGCAGATGAACCGGGAAGGGAAGGTGGATTTTAGCGAGGTGGTTACTTTTAACTTAGATGAATATCTGGGGCTCTCTCCCGACCACCCCCAGAGCTACCACTATTTCATGCATCACCATTTCTTTAATCACGTAAATGTATCTCCCCGAAATATCCATATTCCCTTGGGCCAGGCAAAGAACATAGCAGAGTTCTGCCTGGAATACGAGCAAAAAATTACGGAGGCCGGCGGCATTGACCTTCAGGTTTTGGGAATCGGGGCTAACGGCCATATCGGTTTTAACGAGCCGCATACATATTTAAAATTGCAGACGCACGCAATTGATCTCACGGAGGAAACCATTGAAGCAAACAGCCGGTTTTTTTTCTCTCCGGAAGAAGTGCCCCGTCAGGCTGTGACCATGGGAATGGGTTCGATCATGAAGGCCCAAAGGATTCTGCTCTTAGCCAGCGGAAAAAACAAGGCCCCGGTGATCAAAGAGACGGTCAGCGGTAAGATTACCACCGAGCTACCCGCCTCTTTCCTGCAGCTCCACCGCGACTGTACCCTCATCCTGGACAAAGAAGCCGCTGCTTTACTCTAACCCCTTAGACACGTGGGACGGAGGGACAGGTCACTTGTCCCAAGCCTTTTTCGAAACTAAGGTCATCCACCTATGTCCAGATTTTCAAAAACATGCTATAATAATTTAAATATACAATTTGGACCAGGCTGGGGAGGATTAGCGATGAGAAGATTTATTGCAGTTGTAAAGGTTCTGTTACTTGTATTAACACTTATTTTGTTTTCTCACGTCAGCAGGGCTGATGCGGGGGCAGTAATTTCTTTGGAGCAGGCGAAATCGCTTGTAAGTGAACAGAGCAAAGATCTGAGGCTGCTTGATCTTTCCCGTTCCCAGGCAGAACTTGCCCTGGCCATTACTAAAAGCAAATTTGGCATTGGCTCCTACTACGACAGCTCAGATATGAAAAAGGATATAGATCACCTGGAAGCCCTCATTGAGGAACGTCAAAATGCGATCAGAGTTTTGGAGAGTTCTATTGAACAGTGGAAGGAACAGAAAGAGGATCCTGAAGCAGATGCGGCGGAGTTAGAGAGGCAGATCAGCGAGGCTTACCAGGAAATAGCTGATTACAGGGATATGATAGACACCTTACGCCCGGCTCATGTTTCACTAGTTCTCCGTTACCACCCGGCAAAAGCCCAGGAAGATGCGGTCAAGCCCCAGCTTGAGCCTTATGAAAAAGCCTTGGATCAACTAAGCGACGCCCAGGTTGTACAGCCAAAGCTTATGGATTACAGTGTTGAGCAGCTCTACCTTTCCCTGCTTGCTTTTGGCCAACAGGAGGAAACATTGGCAAAAGCTGTGCATTTAGCGAAGCGGGGATTGGAGATAGAGGAATTAAAACTAAGACTTGGGATGAGTACTGTCATGCAGGTGAACAGCGCAAAGGAGCAGCTGCTCCAGAGGGAGGATGCTCTGCAGGGCTTAAAAGCCGAGATTGAGGAAGCCAGCAGAAATTTCCTGTATATGGCGGGACTGCCCTCCAATTTTAAGTTCCAGCTTGAGCCGGTAAACCTGGACACAAAGTATGGGATTGAAAGTGATGGGACGATACCTGACTTTACCAACAGCCTGTCCTACCGGAGGGCCTTTAACAATCTTCATGATGCCGAAGAAGAATTGGAGGACGCCTCTGAATTTAATCGCAACGAGTACCGATTGGCTGAGGTCAATGTGCAGGAAGCAGAGATTCAGCTTCAGAAAACCCTTTTTGCTCTGGAAAAAAACTTTTTTTCCAGGAAAGAAAAATTTTACTCTGCCGTCAGCGCCGAAGAGACCGCAGCCCTGTCTCTGGAGCAGGCGAAAAGCCGCTTTAAAACAGCAGCCCTGCAGCTTGAACTGGGGATCATCGCTCCACTTGCTTTAGATCAGGCGGAGTTTGCGCTGCTGCAGGCCAAATTTGCCCATTATTCCGCCCAGATGCAGAAGCGCTTTGCTTTCAGCGCCTACCTGCTCGCCCTGGAAGGGATTGAGATACAACTCTATTAGATGCCAGGCACTATTAAACCAAGGATAGGTTAAACGAAGACGTGTTCATATATGCCGGGATGTTCTAACGTTCACCCGAAACTTTACCAGAGGACGCTTACTTTATACTTGGAAAAAAGACGGTCCATCGTTATTAGGGGTAGTATTTCCAGCTGCGACTGGGAGATAAGAAGCCGGTCAAAAGGATCCCTGTGGTGGATAGGCAGGGTGTAAACATGCAGAGCATGGTTCATTTTCACGGGGAGTTCCCTAATGGCATTGGCAGACATCTGTTCAAAAAGAAATTCTGATAAATTTTCAGGTAATTTGATTTTACCAAGCCTGGCCTTGATAGCCATTTCCCATCCGCTGGCGGCACTTAAGTAAATCGTATTTTCTGTATCGCTTATTATTTGGCGAGCCTTGGACGAAAGCTGAGGATCATCAGTGATCCACCATAAAAAAGTATGTGTATCCAGCAGCGCTTTCATTTTTCAAATTCCTCCAACACATTATCAGGTAACGGATCATAAAAAGATGGTGAAACAAAGATTTGGTTTTTTGCTGTTCCGGGAATACGCCGGACGGGTTTTTCAACTATAGGGATAAGCTTGGCTATGGGTTTACCGCCCTTAGCGATAATTACTTCCTGACCTTCTTTTACACGAACCAAGAGTTTGGAAAGGTGAGTTTTAGCCTCGTGAATATTTACCTGGATAGGCATGTAAATCACTCCTTTAAACAAGTATAAACTAAGCTAATGACTAAGTCAAGGCAGGAGAACCAAAAAATGGATATAAAACCGCAACAGGCAGTAGAAGAGGAGATAGAAGTAAGGCCTACGCTTTGGACTCGTGATTATATCTTGATCTGTCTTTCTTCCATGTTTATTTTTTTAGCTTTTCACATGTATCTCCCTACTTTGCCGGTGTACATGGAAAAAATAGGGGGAATGAGTGAACTGGCGGGGTGGCCTATTGCCGGTTTAACCCTTGGAGCGGTATTGATACGGCCGCTGGCAGGCTGGGCTCTTGATACATATGGACGGAAAGCGATCCTGTTTGGAGGCATTTTACTCTTTTTATTGCCCTCCATTATCTACATATGGATGGTGCCTGCCATGATCCTGGTAGTATTGCGAATAGTGCAGGGTCTGGGTTGGGGGATAGGCAATACTGCTTCAAATACGGTGGCTTCAGATATTGTCCCCCGTAAACGGTTGGGAGAGGGTATGGGTTTTTTTACTATAACCCTGACTCTTCCCCTGGCCATTTCACCGGCTGTTGGTTTATGGTTGATAGAAGAGCATTCCTTCTCCCTGATGTTTGCTATCGCTGTATTATTAATTGTAATATCTATGCTGCTGCTGCTGTTCATAAAGTTACCCCATTTTGAGAAAAGGACCGCTAAAGTAGCTCTGGTTTTTATGGAGAAAGCAGCGCTGCGTCCCGCAATGATTATCTTAGCACTGACTATTACCTACAGTTCCGTGATTTCATTTTTTCCTTTGTATGCATTTCAGCAGGGAGTGCCCGCAACGGGGCTATTTTTTACGGCGTTAGCTGTGAGCACAATGGTTATCCGCCCTTTGTCCGGGATTATTGTGGACAGGATGGGGAAAGAAGGGTACAATTTTGTTGTTCTCCTGGGATGCATCGGTCTTTTTATTTCCATGATTATAATAGCACGTGTAGCCACTGTATCTCAGGTGATACTGGGAGGCGCTATTTACGGCGCTGGGTTTGGTTTTCTTCAACCTGCTATGTTGGCTCTGTGCCTTAACAGTGTTCCTCCTGAAAAAAGAGGCGCTGCCAATGCTACTTACTGGACGGCCTATGATATTGGCGTGGCCGCTGGCTCCGTCTTGTGGGGACCTGTAGCAGTTGCTCTGGGCTATAAAACTATGTTCGAATTGACCCTTGTTCCTGTAGCCATCGCATGTTTCTTATACTTCATGAAAAAAAGGTCCCCCGAATCCCCGGTGCCTGGCACTTAACTGATGGGACAGGGGGACAGGTCCCTTGTCCCACACTGGGGAACCCCCGGTGCCTTTCACTTAACTTATTTACTTATTGAAAAAATGGTATACTTTTCCTAATTGCTTAGGTATAATAACGTTTAGAGGTGGAATCATGAGCAGGGAAAATGCACTAAAAGAAAAGCTTCCAGAGCTGCTTGATTATTTTTCTTCAAAAGAGGTCATTCTCACTGTCTTGCTTTTTGGTTCTTTCGGAACTGAAGCCTGCACTGAGTTAAGCGATATGGATATAGCACTTATTTTAAACAGGAAAGTTTCTCTTATGGAGGAAATGAAAATAAGCGCTGATTTGTCTCTTATTTTGGGAAGGGATGACGTTGACGTGGTTATTTTAAATGAAACAATGGTTGACTTGCGTCACGAAATCCTTTGTAATGGAGATATTATTTTTGAAAAAGACAGATTGATAACTGCAGATTTTGTCGAAAATACCCTTAATCATTATTTTGATTATGGACTAACCCTTAAAAAGATGAAGGACGATTTTTGGGAGCAGCTAAGGGAGGAAGTTTAAAATTGGTTAACTCAAGCAAAGTCTTGCAGAAATTGAGAATTATTAAAGAAAACTTATCAAAACTGACTGTATTAAAAAATGTTTCAGAAGAAGAATTTATCAATGATTTTCAAAAATTCGATGCTGCCAAGTACAACTTACAAACAACTATTGAGGCTATGGTTGATATTTGCAATCATATAATATCACGTATGGATTTTGAGCTTCCCAGGACGAATGCCGACTCTTTTCGTATTCTTTGTCGCGAGAAAATTCTTAATCAGGATATGGAAGATTCTTTTTTAGCTATGAGCAGGTTTCGAAATAGAGTTGTTCATATGTATGTTCAGGTAGATAATAGAGAAATATACCAAATTATCCAGGTAAACCTGGGTGACTTTACGGAGTTTATCAAGGATATTACCCGTTTTTTGGACGGGAACCGTTAACATTCTTTAAAATGTCCGGATCTTTTTGGTTGCTTTTGGGACAAGGGACCTGTCCCCTTGTCCCATCCCCTTGTCCCACGAGAGGCAAAAGGGCAGCTTTTGGCCCGTTTTCTGATGACGGGAAAGCTGCCCTTTCATTTTTACATCTTCACAATAGCCTCTGATAATTCCCTGATACTGAGGGTCAAACTCTCCAGCTTTCCCTCAATGCGTACCAGCAGGTAAATGCTCACGGCAATGGGAAAACCCAGGTTGCCCACGATGGGAATAAGCTCTTCCAAAAAGGTTCACCTCCTGTCAGTAAAAAAATAAGGGGGAGGCTCTCCTCCCCCGCTTATGAATTTGCCAGTCTAGAATTCCAGGACAGTTTCTACCTCACGCGATACGACTTCAGCCCGTACTTTTTCAGTAATACTGCCGCCGCTGCTCTGAAAAATATCAGAGTTGATAATTTGATCCATGGCGGTATTTACTTCTATACCGTCAAGGGGATCTTTGGGGCTGTTTACGGACATGGTCACTGTTCTGCCTTCGGCGTTGCGAAAGACAAGACGCAGGGTTTGTTCCATGATATTCACTCCTTTCTTTTAAATTTGTTGTTCAAGTCAGATGGACCTTTTTACTCCTCTTCCAGGACATACTCGTTGACCCGGCGTACTTCTTCCAGATCGTGCAGCTGCAGGTTTGCCAGGGAATTACCCACGGTATAGATATCCTGGTCTGAAGCCAGCGGCTTCACATTGGAGTAAGAGCGTGAGCGGTAGATGGGATTTCCCCCGGCATCCTGCCCTACGTTGAGACGGAGCTGCATACGGGAACCTACGGGATTTGCGCTGATTGGCATCTTCACACCTCCTTCCTTTTTAATTAGGCCTATGTCTTACCGGCCTGGGTAAATTGTATCGCACATCAATGTATATGCAAACTTACGTTCGCGCTAAGTTTTGTTCTCTTGGGTGCTATAAGGAGACTATTTGGAAGCTCCAAGGGAACAAAAAATTCCCTTAGATCCTTTAAAGGAATTCTGTTCGATCATCTAAACAAAAAAATGTGAGTTGCAAAGCAGTAAATACCTTGACATGGTCAGAGGACACAGATATAATTTCTTTGTAGCGGCTGGCCGGTCAGTCGGTTTTTTTCATGAATATTTAGCGAATGCATATACAGGATGGGAGTTGACTGCGTGTGAAGAGGATGTGGGCAGTTCTGGCAGTTTTGGGCTTGTTTGTGGCTCTGCTGCCGGGATGCGGGACTGAGGAGCAAACAGCTCAGGATGAAGTAGAGTCTACGGTGCCGGTGATTGTAGCAGAAGCAACTAGTGGTGACTTGGAATTGGTCAGCGATTTTACGGGCATTGTGGAGCCTGAGATGGTGGTAAATGTGGTGCATAGATCCGGTGGAAAAGTTATGGAGGTAATGGTAAAAGACGGGGACAAAGTGCAGGCAGGAGCTGTGCTCATAAGGTTGGATGCTGCAGAAATATCCGCTCAGGTATCTCAGGCGGAAGCGGCCTATCGGCTTGTGCAGGCCCAGTATGAGGCTGCCGCAAGTTCTCTGGAAGATACGAGGGCCCTTTATGACGGGGAAGTAGTATCCCGGCAGCAGCTCCAACAGGCGGAAACTCAGTATAAAATTGTGGAGGCCCAGACTGCCCAGGCAGCCGCAGGTCTGCAGCTTGCCCGCATTCAACTTGACAATACTTATATTACCGCTCCCATCGGAGGGACGGTCAGCGGGGTAACGGTAAATCCCGGTGAGATGGTCTCTCCCGGCATGCCGGTGGCGACGATCAATAAGCTGGAGATGATGGAAGTGCGGGTGCAGTTGACGGAAAAGGATGTGGGACGCATTGCTGGAGGGCAAAAGGTGGATGTCTTTGTTTCAGCTGTCTCCTTTGAACCTCTGGAGGGGGAAGTGGTAAACATCAGCCCGGTGGCTGACCCCCGTACCAGAACTTACCAGATGAAAGTGGCTTTGACTAATGCAGATGTCCTTTTAAAAGGCGGAATGACTGCAGTCATAAGAGTGACGGTTGCTGTTGAAAGGGATACAGTAATTGTTCCCGTGGAAGCCGTGCTGACCCAGCAGGGTAGGCATGTGGTATATATCGTGGAAGATAGGGTCGCGAAGCGCCGCTTTGTCACTATTGGCCTGGAAAACGGAAATGCAGCCAGTGTCCTTGAAGGGGTGATCCCCGGGGAGCAGGTGGTGGTCAGTGGACAGCATTACCTCCAGGATGCCGACAAGGTCACGGTTGCCGGAGGAGGGGCTAACTGATGAGATTATCAGATTTTTCCGTTAACCGGCCCGTAGCCGTATTCATGGCTGTTCTGGTGGTCTTAATGATCGGTGCTGTCTCCTTGAGCGGTCTGAGTCTGGATCTGATGCCGGAGATGAATCTGCCTGTGGCTATCGTAATCACCAGTTACCCCGGTTCAGCTCCACAGGAAGTGGAGACCATGATCAGCAGGCCTCTGGAAGACGTGCTGGGCACTGTGAGTAACATTAGCAGCATTAGTTCTATGTCGTCCATGGGGAGCTCCATCGTGATCACGGAGTTTGCAATGGGTACGGATATGGACTTTGCCGCCCTGGAGATGAGAGAAAAAGTTGATATGGTCAGAGGATTCCTGCCAGACGGGGCAGGGGATCCAATGGTTATGAAGATGGATATCAACCTCATGCCGGTACTGATGCTGGGCATTAGCGGGGACCGGCCTCTGGATGAATTGAAGACTATTGCTGAGGATGTCATTAAGCCCCGCATAGAGCGCTTGGACGGGGTGGCTTCTGTAGATCTGACCGGTGGTTTGACACGGGAGATACAGGTGGTTGTGGAAGCGGAGAAACTGGCAGCCTACGGCCTGGGCATAAACAATGTTGTGCAGGCTCTGCAGTCACAGAATATGAACCTTTCCGCCGGCAGGGCTACGAGGGGCAGCCAGGAGATGGCCCTCAGGGTGATCGGAGAGTACAGGGAAGTGGCCCAGATCGCCGCGACAAGCATCACGGCTCCTTCAGGAGCTAAGCTCCGCTTGGATGATCTGGCCCGGGTGGAAGACGGGTTTAAGGATTCGTCCGGCTTCAGCAGAGTGGGAGATCAGCCAAGCATTTCCCTTTCCATACAGAAACAGTCCGGCTCCAATACCGTTTCCGTGGTGCAGGATACGCGTCGTGTTATAGAGGGGCTTAGATCCCAGCTTCCGGATGATATTGCTGTTTTTACAGTTTTTGACCAGGCGGAATATATCGAACAATCTATCAACAATATTTCCTGGAACATAGTTATCGGTGGGCTGTTGGCAGCATTGGTGCTCTTTGTCTTTTTAAGAAGCCTGCGCAGTACCCTGGTAATTGCGCTGGCGATGCCCATATCCGTGGTGACTACCTTTAACCTTATCTATTTCGGCGGTCTTAACCTCAACATGATGACCTTGGGGGGGTTGGCACTTGGTATTGGAATGATGGTGGACAGTTCCATCGTTGTTTTAGAAAATATTTTCAGACTTCGGGAAAAAGGGCTTGACCGGATCGAAGCAGCCAAGTCCGGCACCGGAGAAGTGGCAAATGCAATAACGGCCTCAATCCTGACTACCATTGCTGTTTTTTTTCCTATTGTCTACGTGACGGGAATAGTCTCAGAGTTGTTTACTTCCCTGGCTTTGACGGTTTCTTTTGCGCTGCTTTCCTCCCTTTTGGTGGCCTTGACCCTCATTCCTATGCTCTCTTCACGTCTCCTTAAAGTTGATAACGTTAAAAGGAATGATCATGAGGGGGCCCGTCCTAACGGGTTGGTTTCCCGGCTGGTAAGCGTGACCGGCAGGTGGTTTAAAAATCTTGACGGGCTTTACCGGAATGCTCTGGGCTGGTGCCTGTCCCGGCGATTGTTCACTGTAATTATTGTTGGAGCTCTACTGGTGGGGAGCCTGACCCTGGTGCCTGCAATCGGAGCGGATTTCATGCCTGCTATGGACCAGGGCATGATTACCGTTGATATTGAGCTGCCCCGCGGTTCCCGGATGGAAGAGACAGATAAAGTGGTCTCACAGGTGGAGCAGGTTTTCAGCAGTTATGAGCAAGAAATTGAACTGATCTATTCCAGTATCGGCAGCAGCGGGATGGATGGCATGGGCAGCATGGGTGGGGGAAGTTCAAACCGTGGTTCCATAAATGTTGTACTCATACCGCTGAATGAAAGAAAGCACAGTACGACAGAAGTTGTAGAAGGTGTCCGGGGACAGCTTAAAGCCATACCGGGAGCAGATATTTCCATCAGCGCGGTTGACGATATGGGCTTTGGGGGAGGAATGACCGGTGCTCCGGTGGAGATAACCTTAAAGGGGGATGACCTTGACAGGTTGAAGATCCTTTCTGCAGAGATAGCAGATTTGGTGCGAGATATTCCCGGCACCCGTGAAGTGATTACCAGTCTGGATGAGGGCCAGGCGGAAATTCAGCTGGTGGTAAACAGGGACAAAGCTGGCGTTTACGGTCTTAGCGCCGCCCAGATAGCTTCTGCTGCAAGAACGGCTGTTGAGGGCCAGGTTGCTACCCGTTACCGTACCGGCAGCGAAGAAATCGACGTGCGGGTGCGCTTGAGCGAAGGGGGGAGCAAAGAGTTTTCGGAAATTGAAAACCTGATGGTGGCTTCTCCGCTGGGTTTCAATGTGCCCCTGGGTGAAGTGGTTGAGATCCGGGAAGTGCAGGCGCCCAGCACTATTCAGCGCCGTGACCAGGTGAGGGTGGTTTCTGTTACCGCTCAGTTGGAGGGTAGGGCCTTAGCTGAGGTTATGGAAGATGTGCAGATGAGCGTGACGGAGAACGTCGTTTTGCCGTCGGGCTATACGGTGGTTTTCGGCGGAGAGTTTGAAATGATGAGCGATGCCTTTGGCGACCTTTCTTTAGCGCTGCTCATGGCGATAGCTCTGGTTTACATGATTTTGGCAGCTCAGTTTGAATCACTGCTGTATCCCTTTGTGATTATGTTTTCCCTGCCGGTAACGGTGATTGGAGTAATCTTTGCCCTTTTCATCACCGGGAGCACTTTCAGCGTAATCACTTTTATCGGTGTTATTATGCTGGCTGGTATCGTGGTGAACAATGCTATTGTGCTTGTGGATTATATCAATGTGCTGCGGCGCCAGGGGTTGGAACGTGACGAAGCCATTTTAACGGCAGGCCCAATCAGGCTGCGGCCTATCCTCATGACCGCCCTGACTACAATTTTGGCCATGATTCCGCTGGCAGTAGGTGTGGGTGAGGGGGCAGAAATGCAGGCTCCAATGGCCATTGCGGTAATCGGGGGGCTGACTACTTCAACATTTTTAACCTTGCTTTTTGTCCCTGTCATGTATTCCCTTTTAGACGATATGAGCAGGTTCAGGCTCAGACGGAAAGCTGTTTCAAGCGATGGGGTGTTTAACAATGAATGATCACGTCAATCCTCCCGAAAACAAACGACTGCGTATTATAAATGCTGCGACTGCGGTTTTTTCCCGCAAAGGCTTTCACAATGCTAAAGTGGAGGAGATTGCTGAAGAGGCTGATGTGGGAAAAGGTACAGTATATGAGTATTTTAACAGCAAAAAAGAGCTCTTCCTGGAGATGATCCTTTATACTCATGATAAATACCAGGACAGGTTGAAGCAGAAGCTCTTTGAAGCCAACACTATTGAGGAAATGCTAAAGACATTGTTTGAGGTGACCATGCAGTTTTTGAACCAACATAAGGAGATGGCTCTAATTTTGCTGGCCGACCACCCGCCGGCGGACGAAGAGACTCACCGGGTTTTGATGGAAAAAGAACAGCAGAAGGTTGAGGAGGTGTCAAAAATGCTGGACGGTGCTGTTGATCGCAAGGAGATTCGCCCTGTAAACACCGACGCCGCTGCCCGGGTAATTCTAGGCTCATTAGCCCTGACCGGCAGCCAGATAGTCTTCTTTGAAAACAAAAGTGAACTTGACTGCAAACAGCTCACCCAGGATGTAATAGACATCCTGTTGCACGGCCTGGAAGCCTAGGGACCCCAGACAAGGGGACAGCAGACAAGGGGACCAGACAAGGGGACCAGACAAGTCCCTGTCCCCTTGTCTTGATCAGTCCCTGTCCCCTTGTCTTGATCTTGTCTGGCCATAAATAGTTGTTAAGGATGGACTTTTTTTTACTTAAAAGGAACCTTTTGTTAATAGTAACGTCTTTATAGATGAGGACTAACTTGGGGCTTCATCTTTTCTTTTTCTTTTTTTACCAGAATTGTTTTTTAAAAGCAAGATTTTTGGAATCTTTTGTCGAATATAACACAGACAAGGGCACAGACAAGGGGACGGTTCGTGCGCCGGGATAATCCGGCATAGAGAAGGTGATGAAAGAGCCCCTCTTTAAAGGAATCGCTGATCCATCACGGCCCCGAGTCATGCGCGGGTGGTCGCGAGACTGCACGTGAAGCGTTGACTGGGGAAAACGCAGGCCAGACATTGAGCTCCGAAATCACCCATCCGGGGTGCCGACCTAGTGGACCGACAGGGAAGGCAACACGGTATGACGGCGCTACGCAGCGAGCCGTATACTGGCCCCGCGGAGTCAAAGAACCTGAGCATGCGTGGACACTCTATG
>JAUSPO010000059.1 GCA_030656575.1 Bacillota bacterium | reverse complement strand
AAAGACGTACCTAAATATGATATAATATCTGATGATTACAGATTAATGTTTGATTCTCCACATGGGCAGAAGGTCTTAGCGCATTTATTAATTGAGAATCATTTTCTTGAGGAAATAGAAACACCCGAAGAAGTAGCAAGACGAAATACATTAATCAGGATGTTACATCGTGCGGGGATATTAAAAGAAAGTAACGTTAAATTATTAGTTCAGAAACTGTTGGAGGTGGGCAGAATAGGATATAAAAAGGAGGAATAACAATGGCGGCATATTCAGAAGCATGTACAATAGCATTTAAGAGAGAGCAAACAGACATTTATGACATTGATCAGTATTACAGGTATGAAATCACATCAACAGTCACGGGTAAGGTTGTAGGGTGTGTGTATCTGCGAAAGACTGAGGTCGATGCGGCTGATGCAGTACCTACTGCTTTCACAATAGCATAGGCATGATAGATAAACTAATCAATATTATCAAAGAGTTAATCGTTAAGAAATTCTATGGTTCTTTAATGATTAAGTTTGAATCAGGTAAGATTGTTTATCTTAAGAAGGAAGAAACTATTACATTGTGCCGTGATTGTCATGGCATGAAACATAACCATAAATTTGGAGGAATGTAACATGGAACAACCTACATGGATGGATCAGTTGCCCGGAGACCTTCAAGGCAATGAGGGTTTGACCCAGTTTGCAACCATTGGTGACATGGGGAAAGCTTTTATTGAGCGTGAGGGAAAGTTAGCAGAGTCAAAAACGTCTTTTGATGATTTAACTGTTAAACTTGGCAATTCTATTCCTAAAATTGGGGATAATCCAACGGCAGAGGAAACGGCAGCTTATTTTAAAGCGATAGGCAGGCCGGATGATATTAACGGATATAAAATCCAAAAACCCGAACTACCAGAAGGTATGCCTTATAGTGATGCTGTAGTTGATCAATTCAAGACTACTGCACATACTTTGGGATTAACACAGCAACAGGCTGAAGGGCTCTATAAGTGGTTTATGGACGGGTCTATAGGCGCACATGCGGTTGATAAAGAAACCCGTGCCGCTAATCTTGAGAAAGCCTCAACAGGATTAAAAAATGAATGGGGCGGTGAGTACTCAAAGAATATAGAGCTTATGGGTCGTGCTGTTCAGAAGTTCGGCGGGGATGAATTTAAGAAATACATGGACGATACTGGTATGGGGAATGACCCTGTACTTATAAAAACATTTTACAATATCGGGAAGGCTATGTCCGAGGATACGCTTATTCTTGGGGATAGAGGGGCTAAGGATGTTCAACGTGGCGTAGATGGAAGGCCATTATTTGATTATCCGGCCAGCCCCGAAATGAAAAAATAGCCTCCCTTAAGGAGGAAATATGGCTGAATTAGATATAAGAGGCCAGCTTACTTTAATTGAACTGGCTAAACGTACGAATAACAAAGAGCTTCTCACGATTGCAGAAGTTCTTAATCAGGATAACGAATTTATCCAGGATGCCGTATGGGTAGAGGCAAACGATATTACATCACATGTTTATACCCGCAGAGCTTCATTGCCTACTGGTTCATGGAGAAGGATTAATGAAGGTGTGGCAGAGGAAAGTTCAAGCACAATTCAGGTAAGAGAGCCGATAGGAATTTTAGAGGCATTTTCTAAGGTGGATTGTTTTCTTGTAGATAATGCACCTAATCCTGTTCAGTTCAGAACTAATGAGGATATGGCTTTTGTCGAAGGGCTTGGTCAAAACATGGTTGAGAAGTGCTTTTACGGGAACATCGCAACCGACCCGGAACAAATTAACGGGCTTTCAATCAGAGGAGCTTATAACACAATAGCTGATGCTAATGTCTGGGCAGCGGGTGGAACTGAAAGCGACTTGGCTTCTATATGGATTATTCAATGGGGTGCTAATAAGGTTCATTTGGTTTATCCAAGAGGCTCTCAGTCAATGGGAGTCAAAAGAACTGATCTTGGCAGGACAGTAGCCTACGATTCGTCTTATAATCCTTATATGGCGTACTGGTCAAATTTTGTCGTGAATATTGGTCTTGTGATTCGTGATGACAGGAACGTACAGAGAATTGTCAATATTGAAACTGCTGGTTCGTCAAACATTTTTGATGATGATCTTCTTATTAAGGCATTGAACCATATGCCAGGACGTGGAGCAGGGGCTTCGATTTACATGAACGAGACCATGCTTTCGCAGATGGATATTAGAGCCAAGGACAAATCTAATGTAGATTGGCAGCCAGGAGAGGCTTTTGGCGCACCTGTAACCCTTTTTAAAGGCCATGTAGTACGCAAGGTAGATCAGCTTCTTACTACTGAAACGGCTATTACGTAGGAGGATATTATGATATTAGATAAACAATTAATTCTTTCAGACGGTCAGGCTATTACAGCGACTGCGGCTTCTGAAAATTCAATCGATTTAGGAGCAGCTAACCTCGATATAGGACAGGGTAATCCTGTCTTTCTTGAGGTGTGGTTAGATACTGCTTTTGATACATCGGTAAACACCTTGACGATTACCCTTCAGGACGGGGCTACAGTGGGCGCATTGGCAGATATTATGACCATTATGCCAGCCAGGGCTACTTCGCTTCTTTTAGCAGCCAACAGAGGTCTTTTGGTAAAGTTCTCACTTCCAGAAGGACTTAAAAGGCATATTGGGCTGAACTACACTGTTTCAGTTGGGCTTACATCAGGGAAGTTAAACGCTTTCTTAACAATCGGATAAGGCTTTATGGCTGTTCCTGCGATAAAACGTGGGAACAGTCCTAAAACAAGGAGGTTTTATGACACAATACGATTATCTCTGTCGTAAGAAATGTATTTTTATGGACAGGCTTCACAGCTTAGATGAAGTTTATACCTTTAATGCGGATGTTACAGTTCCTTCCCATTTTGAGCAGCTTGGAATTCATACAGAGAAAGTTCCCCTTGAAGCTCAGGTTTCAATTTTAAAGAAGGAGGTTTCCTCACTAAAAGGCAGAGTTACCAAACTCACGGCAGAGAAAAACAGTTTGGGAAGATTAACAGGGGGTAAAGGTCAACTACCGTCACCTGAAGGAGACGGCTTGTAACTAACGACCAGAAGCCGCTGCTACGATACGCTCATTGACTGGAGCGCTACCTGGGTAGCATATAGCGTCCAGGTAATTTTGCCGGATATTCCGGGAAGCATTTAAATCAGCCGAAAGAGAGAAGCCGCAATGTTTACACTTAAAAACAGATTGAGATTGCCGATTGGAACGGGAGATGTATCCGCAAACGCTGCACTTTTGGCTGGTATAACGGGCAGAAACATACGCAAGCTTATCCCCTCTTGCTTCAGCTTTGTATGTGAGAAATTGTTCAAACTGAAAGAAGTTCCATTTATGCAAATCCTTTCGTTGCTTTTTACGAAGTCTCGCAGTTTGTCTAATTCCCGTCAATTTCTCAAGAACAATCACAGTTCCACTGTCAAAAGATTCTACAATACGTTTCGTAATCACATGGTTGGCATCGGTTCTAAAACGGTTCTCCTTCTTGGAAATCTTCCGAAGGTGTCTTTTAGCCGATTTGCTACCACGGGATTGCAAGGCTTTTCTAATCTTCTCATAACGCTTAGAAACTTTTTTAATTTGACCGCCACCAAAAAACTGATTTTTAGAAGTAACAGCAATCTTTTTTATTCCCCTGTCAATACCAACAACCTTGCCGATAAGTTCGGGATCGGCAACTTCCTTGCTGAAAACTATGTTCAGAAACACTTTATTTTTTCTGACAAACAGATCAGCGGAACATCGTTTCCATGTAAGGTATTGTTTAAAATATTCAGGCACAGAAATAAGAATCTTGATTCTACCACCGATAGTAAGCAGGGAAAGTTCGTTACGGTCAAACCAAATATTAAAGCTTCTTGCATCATACCGGATAGAGGATTGCTTGGCCTGTGGACAAGTGGCTTTTTGTTTCTTTTTCAGTTTTGCCTTAACGGACTTTATGGCTTCGGTGGCTTTCATCCTGGCAGAAACGGCAAGTTGAGACGGAAGATATTCTCTCAGGAAAGAATAGGTTTTGTGATGCAGGGAAACTCCGTTAGAATCGCTATCATTCCAACCGACTTGGCAAACAAAGTTAAATGCTTTTGTATATGCCTCAATGGTTGGCTTGATGGTTTCTACTGGAATATTAAGTTTAAGTTTTATAGTGCGTGTTAATTCCATGTTCATATAATAAGCATGTTAAATGTAAATGTCAAGAACTATTTTAAAGGAAAGGAGGAGGCCAATTCCTCTGTCGCCTGAAGACGACAGTCTCCTTGGCCAACTATTATGAGCATAAGCTGGACGTCAATTAACAATATGGCTTTGGCCAAGTTAGGTGCTAAGTCTATTGCAAATATAGACACAGACACAGATAATAACGCTATAAAGTGCAGGGCTATTTACGAAAATACCAGAGATGCTCTTTTAAGATCATACGAATGGAATTTTGCTATTGAAAGAGCGGAACTTGCGCAATTAGCCACAACTCCTGTATATGGATTTGATTACGAATATACCCTTCCAACAAGTCCTTATTGTCTTCGTGTTCTTGAAATGGAAAGTGGTACTTCGTTTGAAATAGAAGGACGCAAGCTCCTAACAAACGAAGACGAATGTAAAATCAAATACATCAAAAGAATAGTCAATCCTGCACAATTAGACGCTTTATTTATTACAGTAATGGTTGATTCCCTTGCTGCTCAACTTGCTATT
>JAUSPO010000047.1 GCA_030656575.1 Bacillota bacterium | reverse complement strand
GTTACCTTCATGGCCACATCGCTTGCAAACACTTTTGCAAAAGCTGCCTTCTTAGTAAAAGGGGTCCCATCTTTATAAAACTTATCTTTAAGCCAGGATGCCTGGTAAACAAGGAGTCTGGCCGCTTCTATTTGAGTAGCCATATCTGCCAGCATAAACTGAATACCCTGATTTTTACAGATGGGTCGGCCAAACTGTTCGCGGGTCTTGGAATAGGCAACAGCCGCTTCAAATGCTGCCTGCGCAATTCCCAGGGATATGGCACCCACGCTTGGCCGGGCCATATCCAGCGTCTTCATCGCCAGCCTGAGACCCTCTCCTTCTTTACCAATTAGATTATCTTCAGGGACCCTCACATCTTCAAAGAAGAGTTCGGCAGTGTCTGAACAGCGCAGTCCCATTTTTTTCTCTTTTTTTCCAACGGTCACTCCCGGCATATTTGACTCCAACATAAAAACAGACGGTTTCTTCACTCCGCTGCCGTCAACAACATTGGCAAATACTGTGTGGTATTCGGAATAACTGGCATTGGTAATGAAACACTTTGCTCCATTAATAATGTAATGTTTACCGTCTTTGCGGGCTGTTGTTGTAATGGCGGCAGCATCAGAACCGGCATTTGGCTCGGTCAGGCTGAAGGTAACCAGCTTTCCTTCATCGCAGATTGTCGGAAGAAACCTTTCCTTTTGCTCTTTTGTTCCCCCAATAAGCAGGGGGTAAAGGGCAAGAGAGTTCCCATTGGCACTGGAAGTTACTACCGTCCCGGCACAACCCCTTGCTAACTGTTCAATAATAAGTGAATACGAAAGGCTGTCTATTCCGGGACCACCATATTCTTCCGGCACGGACAGATCATGAAGGCCCAAGGAATGTAGTTTTTTTAATATTTCCCAGGGGAATTCCTCCTTTTCATCCAGATCCCTGGAATAGGGGGTAATCTCCTTGTCCGCAAATTCGCGGGCCATTTTCTGAAAGGCTTCCTGTTCACTGTTAAGCGTAAAAAGCATTGGGATAAAGTCCTCCTTCTTTTAGTTAACATCAGCAGCTATCTCATCATCAGGCTGGGAAGAAAAGTAGCGATCTGCGGAAATAATATATTGATAAATGTAGCCAGTATTAAAGCAAACCAAAACGGAGCAACACCCTTAAAAACCTTTTCAATACTAATATTTGTCGCCGAAGCGGTAACCATGCTCACGGCCCCTACCGGTGGGGTTAAGAAACCGATATTAACCATCAGTATGGTCACAATCCCAAACCATATACCATCATACCCGGCAGCGATAACAAGAGGGTAAAATAAATTCGTTAAAATAACGATAACAGCCATAGCATCCATAAAAAAACCGGCTACAAAATAAAATAAGAAAATGAAGGTGACTAACAAAAAAGGAGATAGATCGAGAGAGATTATATAATCTCCCAATAGTAAAGGGATTCTGGTAGCCGATAAAAATTGCCCGTAGAGGACTCCTCCAATAATTACCAGAAAAATCATCGCTACAACATTAGATGTTTCTTTTAAGGCTTCATGAAACGCTTTCCAGTTAATTTGTTTTGTTAAAACGGCATAAAGAAGAGCCAGAAAGGCTCCTACAGCTCCCCCTTCCGTAGCTGTAAATATCCCCAAATATATGCCTCCCATTGAAATCAGAAAAATAACCGGCACTGGCCAAACTTCTTTTAACGATATGATTTTTTCTTTAAAGGGCACAGCAATTCCTGTAGGTGCCAGAGTGGGATTTATCCTAACCTGCAACCAGGCAGTAAACGCTAACAGCACAGCGGTTAAGATCCCAGGAAGTATACCTGCGACAAGCAGCTGGCCTATAGACTCTTCTGTTAGTGCCCCATAAATAATCAGCACAGAACTTGGGGGAATTAAGATGCCCAGCGTGCCACCAGCCGCCACGCTGCCAGCAGCCAAAGTTTCTTTATATTTATGGGCAAGCATTTCAGGTACCGCAACTTTGCCGATTGTGGCTGTTGTCCCGATCACTGAGCCTGAAACAGCAGCAAAGAAAGCGGAGGACCCTATCGTCGCTATAGCAAGGCCTCCCCGGATATGGCCAACCCAGGTATTAAAAGCTCTAAAAAGCTTTTTACCCAACCCAGAGGTGCCTAAAAACAAGCCCATTAAGAGGAACATAGGAATAACGCTGAGTGTATAAATTGTTGCATTGTTAAAAGTATCTGTTCCTAATTTAACAAGGGCTGCTTGAGGACTTGTCACGTAAGCGTATCCAGAAATGCCGATCACAATCATTGAAATAGCAATAGGCATACGCAGAAATAACAGGACTAAAAGTAAGACAAGACTAAGAACTCCAATGTGAACGGTACTCATCGATTGTCCCCCTCCTAAATAGCTTGTTTACAGCAACAATTAAGTCCCAAATTAACACTAGAGTAAATAATAAAACGCCTACAGCCGATAAAAATACCCACGGATGTATGGAGATACCTAATACAGCAGTAACTTGATTGACGTTGGAAAGGCGCTCGGCATACTTTAACATTTGCCAAAATGCAAGGGAAAAGGTAAAAGAGGCTACTAGATAATTAAAGACATCAATTAAATTCTGAAAAATAAACGGAAGCCGTGAAACGAAGATATTAATAGCAATATGCACTTTATTAATTTGGCTCCAGCCCAAAGAGGTAAAAACAATAACACCTAAGGTTAAACGGGTTAATTCAAAAACTCCAGGAATTTGCGTAAAGAACAAGCGTCCTAAAACATCAGCAACAGTGACAAAAACCATCAATAGTGTTAACAACATGGCTACCTTTAACATCAAGCCATTAGCACTATAAATAATTTTCTTTATTAAAAGCATTTTGTTCCCCCTCCCCCATGACTATGTTTTTAAAAAATGCTTTTTCTCCCGAACACAAAAGTGCTCGGGAGAAAGCAATACATAACAATATTAACAACATGTTCTTGCGATTTTTTACTATCTCTGTTATTTATATTTCTCTGCTAAGGCTTTTACTTGATCATAAAACTCCCTTGCTGGGAGCCCTTTTGCTTCCATATCTGCCAACCACTTATCTTCAAGCGGTTCTAGTATGTTTCTGGCTTTTTGCATCTCTTCATCAGAGAAAGTTATAACATTAAGGTTTTTCGCAACCAATTCATCTTTAACACCGATTACCCGCTTGTTGTACAGCTCACCCATATTTTTCGGTATTTCGTCCATAAGCTCCGTGATAACAGCTTGATCTTCCGGAGAAATTTTCTCCCAAACCGATTTATTCATAACAACATAAAGCGGTGTGGAATAAAAATCCACTTTTACAATATTCTGAGCTACCTCGTGGAAGTTAAAAGGAAAAATAGAGGTTTGCGGACCAAATGTAGCATCCACTATCCCCCGTTGGATAGCATCGTAGACCTCAGCATAAGGCATTGAAACAGGAGTGGCTCCAAAAGCAGTCGCCATATCATTTTGAACAGGACCAGGCGTGCGGATCCTCATTCCTTTGAAATCGTCTATTTTTTCAACCGGCTTTCCCGAAATAAGCACTGACGTATCTGTGGTTCCAATCCAAACGACTTTCACATCATCATATTCCTTTTGAAAAGCAGTGTTAGTTTTAAAAAGTTCCGCTGCTACCTGACAAGCCTGCAATGATGAAGTGAACATAAACGGAAATTCCAATATGGTGCTTAGGGGAAATCTTCCCGGGGTATATGATTGAAGGGAAAATCCCATATCAATCATCCCTGTTACCACAGCATCATATGTTTCATCTCCTTTAGCAAGAACTCCACCCGGCTGTAAGTAAATCTTTACTCTTCCCTCAGTTCTTTCCTCAACCGCTTCTGCAAATGGCTCAAATATCAGTGTATTGTTTGGGTATGTGGGCGGCTGCCATGTAGCAAAATTCAGCTCCACGGGTTGATACTCTGGAGCCGTTTGACCACAGCCTCCCACAAAAATAGTCCCTAAAAATAATACGACAAGCAGCCAACTAACTAATTTTGTTTTTTTCATTTATATATAACGCCTCCTTATTATTAATGGCACAACGAAACAAACAAGATAAGATTTTTGTGTTATTGCAATTTGTAAATTAGTGAATCGCCCTTTCATTTACTCCCGCCCCCTTCTCATTTCTTTTAATACTAACCCTTTCTTCTGAAAAGCAAATAAAACCGGCATCTTTTAAAAATTCCCAATCATCACCTCCAAAGGACAGAAAGATTGATTATTCTTGTAAGGGTAAGTGCATCCCTCACAATAGCTTCAATGTATCACATACGCAAGTTTTGTGCCATAACAATTATTTTTTGCAAATTACTTTGAAAGGGCAGTAAATAATCACTAATAACAACAATCTTTAAAGAGGAAAAACAAAAGCAATTTAAAGATAATAAAACTTTAAATTTTTACCAACTCTAAACTGTCTAGAAATAAGACATTTTTTTCTTCACAAAACGAATAATATTTAGTAGAATATAAGGGAAGCAACCTGCAAAGAAAGATTGCCATCATTATAAGGCAAACACATTGTATTTGTTTAACTAACAAAAGAGGCTAAAAAAATACGACATTTTGGGTTTAAGTCGACTTGGACAAGGTGCCGCATAATAACTGTCTATAATATAGCCAATATTGTTCAAGAAGTGGACAACTTTTAACATAAAACAACAGTTTTGCATCAAAAAAACAAGAGGTGAAATTCTTTGCTTCCAAAAGACAACAAATACTGGCATATTATTGAACATTATCTGGATACTATCCTGGATATGTTCAATGATCCCGTTATTATTATTGACAAGGAAGGTACAATCATTTATGTAAACAAGGGATACGAGCTGCAGGTGGGCATTATGAGGGAACAGGTGTTGGGGCGCAACTTAAAAAACAAATATCCGAAAGACAAACTTTTAGAAGCAATTCGGACAGGAGAACTTATAATAAATGAAGAGCACTACAACGAGACCCTGGGATATAGTATTGTCGCCAGCTTTCTTCCCATAAAGGATCACAACGGCGAGACAATTGCCGTTGCCGGTATCGGCACAACATCTCCTGTTTATAAACTTAACCTCCGACTCAGTCCCATACATTCTTTAAAACATAAAAAGCCATCTAATAATTTAAACAGAAAAAATTTCCCTTCCAGTTTTAACAGCATCATTGGAGAGGCACCCAAGCTGTTAAATTGTTTAAGCTTATCAGCTCAGGTGGCCAAATCAGAGGCAACAGTTATGCTCAGAGGAGAAACAGGAGTGGGGAAAGAACTCTTTGCCAGGGCAATTCATGATTGCAGCGACAGATGTAAAAATCCTTTTGTTGCAGTTAACTGCGCGGCTATACCAGAAAATCTTATCGAGTCCGAATTGTTCGGATATAATGCCGGGGCATTCACAGGCGCTCGTACTTCAGGAAAAATGGGAAAGATCGAAATGGCCCATAAAGGAACTTTATTTTTAGATGAAATAGGTGATTTATCCCCCAGCACACAAGTTAAACTACTGCGTTTTACCCAGGAAAAATATCTGGAGAGAATTGGCGGCAATGAACAGATTCACATTGATGTCAGGATTGTTACTGCTACAAACAGAAATTTGGAACAAATGGTTCAACAGGGAGAATTCCGGGCAGATTTATATTACAGGTTAAACGTGATACCTATTCATATTCCTCCCCTGAGAGAAAGGCTTGAAGACATAGGAATTCTTGCTCATTACTTTTTAGATTATTTTACGAGGAAATACAATAAAAAGATTGGGTTTTCCATGGAAGCCATGGAATGCCTGCAGGAGTATCACTGGCCAGGCAATATCAGGGAGTTAAAAAATATTATTGAACATGCAGTAATCATTTGTACAGGGAATATTATCTGCGAAAGTCATTTAAACTTATATTATCATGCAAGTATTAAAGTCCCTACTGTCTTGGATTTAAATCAAGCCGTAGAGTATACGGAAAGAGAAATTATTAAAAAAGCATTGGAAAAAGCTTTCTACAATAAAAGCAAGGCCATTAAATATCTGGGTATTAGTCGTGGCGCCTTCTATGCAAAATTAAAAAAATATAAACTGACCATCCCCTGAAGTTTGTCGCTGCCTGTTATGGTAAAATAGAGTTACTGTGAACTCTTCCAAAGGAGGACTCATCCTTGTATACTATTAACTTTATCCCGTCAGGTCTTTGCGTAAAAGCAAAGGAAGGAGAAATCCTTTCTGATGTTATCAAGATGACAGGTCTGAAAATCAATACCATTTGTGGTGGAAAAGGCAAATGTAAAAAATGTAATGTCTTTATAGTGGATTACCACGGAAAAGAAGAGAAATTACTTTCCTGTCAGACATTAGTAACGAAAAATATGAACGTCCGAGTTCCTCCGGAGTCGGAAGAATTCGAGCATATAGTACTGACCGAGGGCCACTTTGAACCGATCATTCTATCCCCCCTTCTCAGTAAAAAACACCTGCCCGCTTTGAAACTGCAGCAATCAGATGGCTTTTTGGAATGCCTAAAAAGGGAATTTAGTTTTCAGGAATTAAGTGCAGATATTCCACTTTCTACATTACGCATGCTTCCTTTTTTCATTAATCAAAAAGAGAACGGGATTACTGCTGTTCTGGAGGATGGAAGACTGCTGACAGTAGAAGCAGGCGACACATCTCACGAAATGTTCGGTCTGGCAGTAGATATTGGGACCACAACGGTGGCAGCCTACCTGTATAACCTGAACAGCGGAGAACAGGCAGCAGTGGCATCAGCATTGAATGCTCAGATAAGCGAAGGTGCCGACGTAATGAGCAGAATTGTTGCTGCTTCTACCGACGATGGGTTAGAACTCCTTCATCAAAAAATTATTTCTACAATCAATAATCTCGTAGATACAACCTCAGAAAAAGCAGGGGTGAGTAATAACCACATTTACAGCATGGTCATGGTAGGGAATACCCCTATGCAGCACCTTTTTTTAAGATTGTCGCCTGCTTCTCTGGGGCGTTCGCCTTTTACAGCAGTAACGAAAGGTATCGTAAAAACATCTGCTCGTGACCTGGACATAAATATTAACCCGGATGGATCTGTAGTTTTTTTACCCTTAATAGGCGGTTTTATCGGTGCAGATACAACTGGTGCCCTGTTGGCGGCAGGATTCCATCATAAAAAAGAAACCCTTCTATTAATCGATATTGGAACAAACGGTGAAATAGTTTTGTCCCATAATGGAAAGCTTCTTGCCTGTTCAACCGCTGCCGGCCCGGCCCTGGAAGGGGCCTCCATCTCTTTTGGTATGCGTGCCGCATCCGGCGCAATAGAAGATATAAAAATAACTGATGGGAAAGTAAATTTAAGGGTAATCGGAGATTCCCCGGCAAAGGGTATCTGTGGGTCAGGAATAGTTGCAGCTGCCGCCGAAATGCGGCGAACCGGTTTACTTACAGCCTCAGGGCGTTTACAATATCCGGGAAAAGACCAGAAAAATTCTTTTCCACAAATTACAGAAATAAATGGTGAAAAGGTTTTTGTCCTGGCAGACGCTGATCAGACAGTAAACGGTAAACCTATTTATATATCTCAAAAAGATATTCGCCAGGTTCAATTAGCAAAAGCTGCGATTTTTTCAGGCGCTATGCTTCTCATTGAAGAAATGGGTATTTCCGGGGAAGAATTAAGTGAAATTCTTTTAGCAGGAGCTTTTGGGAGTTTTATCAATATAAACTACGCACAGGAGATCGGCTTACTTCCATTCTTTCCTAATGTCCCTGTCCATGCCGTTGGAAATGCTGCCGGAGCAGGCGCCCAGGCAGCCCTTTTATCATCAGAAATTCTTGACGAAGCAGAAGCCCTTGTGCAAAAAATAGAGCCCTTCGAGCTGGCATCACATTCTCATTTTCAAAAACGTTTCTTTGCGGCTCTCGACTTTCCGGAGTTTTAAATAGTTCAATCCATGATGGAAGAAGTGTTTGTTTATTAAACTTCCGGAAGATTCGAACAGCCCAATCATAAGAATCACTACCAATTCTCAGAGAATTTTGGAAGGATCGCAGCTAACTGCTGTCACCCCTTACTGCCCTCTTGACTAGTGTCTTCGCAATTTCCAGCTTATAAGCATTCTTAGAAAGAGGCTTTGCCTTGGCCAATGCGAACTCCGCTGCTTCTGCCACAATCTCTTCGGACAGTTCTTTCCCTTTCAGAAACTCCTCTGCCTTAAGGACACGGACAGGTGTGTGGGCAACCGCCCCCAGAACAATTCGGGCACCGGTACAGATTCCCTGATCAAGAGTGATGATCGACGCAACACTGACAATGGCGAAATCGATAGGCTTCCTAAGGGTGAACTTGAGGAATTTCTGTCCGGCAACAGGAGAAGGCTTCGGAATGTAAATCGCCGTAATCATCTCGCCAGGGGTAAGCACATTCCCCAAAGGAGTATAAAACTCATTCACGGGAAGGGTGCGTATACTCTCTGCACCAACAGCGGTAAACGTTGCACCAAGGGCAGTGAGGGCTATTGCCGTATCAGAGGGACAGACCGCAAAACACTGCTTTGCCCCCATGAGGGCATGGTATTGATTTTCACCGGATACAGCAGGGCATCTCTTCCCCCCCTTCCGGAAACAGTCGATCATACCTCCGATTTTATCGGGGTAGCGATAGTACCAGCAGCGGGTATCCTGGCAGAGGTTGCCGCCGATGGTCGCTATGTTCCGGATCTGGGGAAAAGCAACGGTTACGGCAGCCTCTTTGAGAAGGGGACAGTACTTTTCAATGAGGGGAGATGTAATTATATCTACGAGAGTGGTTAACGCACCTATACTAATCCCCTCTTCGCATTCTTCGATAGTATTGAGACCGGGAATCGTCTTAATATTGATGATAGCTTCAGGATAGTCAGGAAGGACACGGTCCTTTAAGACACCGAGGAGGTCTGTTCCCCCGGCATTAAGTTTTGCCTTTCCTTCGTATTTAGCAAGTAGTTGTACCGCTTCCTCCACCGAACCGGCACTAGTATGGGCAAAGGGCTTCATTATTTTACCCTCCTCTTCGCAGTATTTATCTTCCCCAAGGCACTTAAGACCTTATCGGGTGTGAGCGGGTAATCATGTATCCGCACACCTAAGGCATTTGTTACGGCCATAAGGATAGCAGAAGGGCCCGGGGACGTGGCGATCTCACCTACGCCGATGGCATGAAAACGATGGCTGGGAATGGGCGTTTCCAGGATAACATGCTCCATCTCGGGAAGTTCAGCAAAGGTACGCCACTTGTAGTCGATCATATTGGGGTTCATGATGCGCCCGAGCTGTGTATCAATTACCGTCTCTTCAAAGAGGGCACTGTCGATACCGGCGGAACCCAGGCATCCGTTGAGTTGATTTACAATGCCGGGAGGATCAATTATCTGCCCCACATCGGTGGCGCCTACTACCCGGAGGAGCTCTACCTTGCCTGTTTCCGTATCCACTTCCACTTCGGTGAAGATCATCATAAAATTGGGGAGAGCGAAATCAGGTTCAAAACGACCGCGGCCCATGACGGTGCGATCATAGTCCATCCCTTTAATCCACGGGATCCCAGTCCCGGGTTTCCCTTTCACATAGACCATCCCGTCTTCCGTCTCCAGGTCTTCCGGTTTAACTGCGAACTTTGGGGCTATTTGTTCAAAAAGCTGT
The DNA here is from genome assembly GCA_030656575.1 of Bacillota bacterium. Lineage (GTDB taxonomy): Bacteria > Bacillota > Dethiobacteria > DTU022 > UBA8154 > JAUSPO01. The sequence goes on along the minus strand of JAUSPO010000047.1, from coordinate 83,075 downwards.
CTTTTCGCATCTTCAGCAGCAGCTATTACGGCACTCCCGATGGCATAGGTCCCCCTCGAGCCGACGGGCCCCATCTCATAAGGGTTTACCCGTGAATCATTCGGTGTTACGGAGACCCGGTCAAGGGGAAGTTGCAATATTTCAGCCACCATCTTGCAGATGTTGCTGCGCTGACCTGTCCCGTGTTCGGCCAGGCCTGAATAAATTGTGGCCGTGCCGTTGGGGTCAAGGCGAACATATGCCTCGGATACGTCCTCACCCACATCGGCATTCCCGTGCACGCCAACCCCAATGCCTCGCCGTTTCACCCCTTTGACAGATGAAGGCTTAAGCCACCCCTTCCATTTATCCTTCCAGCCGAATCTCACGGCCCCTTGTTCCATAGCCTTCGTATAATCAATGCCCCTGCAGACCCACCAGTTCCCATCACGCCAGTAATAGCCATCACCAGGTTTCACATAGTTTCTTTTAAAAAAATTAACAGGATCAATATCCGCTTTTTCCATTGCCATGGTGAGCAGGGGAAGCAGCGCGCATTCCAGTTCCTGACCGCCGAAACCCCGTATCTGCCCCGAAGCAGTTCGATTTGTACATACCACTTTGGGCTTAAGACTCCAGTTGGGGCACCTGAGCATGAGTTGCACCTCGCCGCAACCCACAGCAACCATGGCCTGGGATGTTTCAGAAAAGGCACCGGTGTTTACAAGCCAATCGCCCGACAGAAAAGTCACTTCGCCATTCTTCTTTATGCCTACCTCTCCATGAATACGGGATCCCAGCCGTACTGTAAAGGCCGCCAGATGTTCAGACCTCCCATAACAAAACTTCACAGGTCTGTCTGTTGCTTTCGCGAGGGCGGCGGCAGGTAAAACATACTGCCAGGACATAAACTTTGAACCATAGCTCGCTCCCACAGGAGTGCCCATGGAATGGAGATTGATAGATCCCATCCGCCTCTGGAGGGATACTTTAATCATATGAGGACCTTGTGATGCAGACCAAACATTTAAAGTATCCGTCCCTTCCCAAGCAGCGATCGCTCCAGGGGATTCCGGGGGCAGCGGATTGGGGATATTTTCATAGGCGTAGCTTCCCTCAACAATAAAATCAGCCTCTTCCCGTCCCTTTTCCAGATCGCCAATGACAAGCTCCCGGAGGGAGTGCGGTCCAAACGCTGGAATTCCCTGCGGCAAGACGTTGCCGGGGAATTGCTCATACAACTGGGGGGCACCGGGTTGTATAGCCTCTTCCACGTCATAGACCGCAGGAAGAGACTCGTACTCGACTTTGATGAGACGGAGGGCTTCTTCGCCAATATCCTCCGTCTCAGCGGCAACCAGGGCTACCGCATCACCGACATAACGAACTTTACTGTCGAGGATCCGGACGTGAAGGGGTAATCCCCCCATCCAGTCCGGGACATCTTTATAAGTAAGGACAGCCTTCACACCGGGGAGGCGCATGGCCTCCCCGGTATCGATATTCTTGATGAGGGCATGGGGGAGGGGACTTCTGAGAACCTTACCGTAAAGCATATTGGGGACGGTAAGGTCATTGATGAACTTCGTCCTCCCGGTTACGATGTCAAGAGCATCTTTTCGGGGTGTGGATTTGCCGATAAAGCGGTACTCTTTCATTATTCCCCCCCCTTTTTGACTGTTGCAATAACGGCATCCAAAACATGGTAATGGCTAATACACCGGCAAAAGTTTCCGGCAAGAGCTTCTTTCACATCTTCCACTGTGGGAGAGGGATTCTCATTAAGGAGAGCCTTGGCGCTCATAATGATCCCCGGTGTACAGAAACCGCACTGGAAGGCTGTATTGTCAATAAAGGCCTGCTGGAGGGGATCTATGGCGCCGGTTACAGGATTTCCCAAGCCTTCAATGGTGGTAATTTCCTTCCCTTCACACTCCACAGTCAGGAGCATGCAGGAGAGGACCGCTTTTCCATCCATCAGCACGGTACAGCATCCACAGGCACCGTGATCACAGGAAATTTTGGTGCCTGTCAACCCTAACCTTTCTCTGAGTGTTTGGGCCAGGGTGTACGAGGGGGGAAGCTCATGGGAGCCGTCTCCCATTATAAATGAACAGGCCTCACCATTAACGGTAAACGTGATCGTGGGATGGGATGGGATTTCGTGTGTTGGCGTCATAATATTCTCTCCTATCATTTTAGAAATGTTCAGTCTTCGATGACCTTCCAACTTGGATCTTCGCTCTCTGACAAAAATCCCGTTAAAGGTTGAAAATCACTCTTCTTAATAAGGTAGTTAGAGTATCAACTTCTTCTTCAGTAAAGCCTTTTACCGCATCTTCAATACATTTCTCCGCAATAGGCACAATCTGATCCCTCACGTCCTGACCTTCATCAGTTAAATAAATTAAAAACGATCTCCTATCATATGGATTTACCCGGCGTTTGACAAGTCCCTTTTTTTCTATTCTGTCTAGAGTTCGCGTTAAAGCACCCTGGTCTTTTAAAGTTCTTTCCGACAGCTCCTTTTGGCTAATTCCACCCTCTTCAAACAACCGGTTCATGATCATCCATTGTTCAGTGGTGATATCAAAGGACTTTATCTTTCTCATAAGATTATTTTTCATTTTCAAATCCGCATGACAAATAATAAAACCAAGGGTATCCTTGTCGATAAAAATAATTGCCACCACCCAAACCAATATGATTAGTCAATTATTGACCTATCAATAATTGACTAATCATATAATATCTCATTCCCGGGAATTGTCAATATTTTTCTCAACCCTGGTCGATTACGCTATATGATCTGAAAAAAAGGAATTTTGCTCCGAAGTGCCGAATATTTAAGCAATAATAATCGTTAAAGAATAACTTGAGATTTTTACTTTGTTTCAAAATATTTTAGTAATAGGAGGTTTTTATATGGTAGATTTAAAAGAGGTAACTCAAGCGGTAGGGGATTTAGACGAAAACAAATTGATGGAAATCTTAAATGGCTTCGTTTCAGAAAACCCAACTGAAGAAGAAGCACTTAAAGTAGTAAATGCATGTCAGAATGGAATGGCTATTGTGGGAGAATTATTCGAAAAAGAAGAGTACTTTGTAGGGGACTTGATTTTCTCAGGGGAATTACTTATGGAAGCGATTAAGATTCTAAAACCGCTAATCGGCAGTTCCAGTACAGCAAAAGTAGGTTCAATTGTTCTTGGGACGGCACATGGTGATATTCACGATATAGGAAAAAACATATTTAAAAGTATGTCTGAGGCAGTTGGTTTTAAAGTATATGACTTAGGTATAGACCAGCCGGTAAGCGCCTTTGTGGAAAAGATCAAAGAAGTAAATCCGAACATTGTAGGAATGAGCGGCGTATTAACTCTAGCCCTGGAATCAATGAAAGAAACTGTTGATGAAATTAAAAGAGCCGGGCTAAAAGAAAATGTTAAAATTATCATCGGAGGAAACCCTGTAACAAAAGAAGCATGTAATTTTATCGGAGCAGATGCTTTTACAACGAATGCTGCAGAAGGAGTAAGAATATGTCAGGGGTGGGTGAAATAGATGCCGGATACTAAAGCATTACAGCAGGAAAGGAATAGTATCTATGAAGACCTATTCAACAATAAAATTCCCAAAAGAGTTCCTATTAATATTGGGCTGCCGTTTGAACCTATAGCTCAGTATGGCGGGCTCGATTTGGCATCTGCCCAATGGAATCCCGCCCTTGTGGAAGAAGCCGCTGATAAAATTTGTCAGGTCTTATTCTCAGATTCCTGCCCATTTGGCGGTTCTATTAGATACCCTTCTTATTATCAGTCACTTGAATCCCAGTCCTTTGTGATGGGTTCAAACGGATTTATCCAACACCCCGAAGTAGTAGGCATGCTGCCAGAAGATTATGATTATCTTATTGAAAAACCTTACGATTGTTTGCTGGAACGGGTGCTGCCAAAACAGTACAAAGCACTGAAATTAGATGATCCTTTCATTATGGCCATAAATTTTGCCAAGAGCATAATGGCCTACCAAAACGATACTATGCAGGCCGGCATGATTATTGCCAAGCTTAAAGAAAAATACGGATACTACTCAGGGGCAGACCGTAGATCAGGTGGTTTTACTGAAGCGCCCTTCGACTTTCTCGCTGACCAGCTAAGAGGGTTTAGAGAAATTAGTATGGATGTAAGAAGGATGCCCGAAAAAGTTGCTGAAGCATGTGAAGCCTTATATCCAATAGTCTTAAAAAAGGGCATGCCCTCAGCTGTGGACAACAATGCTGCAGTATTCCTTCCCCTTCATATGCCCACTTTTATGCGTGAGAAAGACTTTGCGAAACTTTGGTGGCCAAGTTTTAAAAGGATGATTGATGAATATGCTTCGATGGGTATACACTGTCAATTATTCTGCGAAGATAACTGGACCAGGTACCTTGATTACCTTTATGAACTTCCCACCGATACAAGACTGATGTTTGAGTATGGTGATCCGAAACTAATTAAAGAAAAACTGGGTAAAAAACACATTATCACAGGCCTATATCCCGTGACAATGCTGAAAACTCATACAAAAGAACAATGCCTGGATAAGGCCAGGGAAATGCTCGATGTCCTGGCTCCGGGCGGAAAATATTTTTTCAGCACAGACAAGAATCCATTAACAATAAAAGATATTAAGTTGGAGAATTATTGTGCAGTAACAGAATATATTCGCGATAATGGAGTCTACAGCAACGCGGGAGAAACAGCCGGTCTGGCCTTCAACAGGGATGATTACAAAGTTGACCCTTCAGCTTCCAGAAAACTTGAAAGCAAGTACTACAGAACCTGGGAAAATTATAAAGCACAAAACCCGAAAGTCTCGGATTTGGGAGAGTCAAAACTTCAGGGATTTGAAGAAATGATCTTTCAGTATCTTATGTTCCTGCTACTATAAATTTGTTTGTTTAAGCAGCATATGAAAAGAAAAAACGAAAGAGGACGCACTTTGAGTTTATTGCGTCCTCTTTTTGCTTCTCCTTCGTTCACTTGGCTGGACCTATTTTTCCTTTACGATAAGCATTGGTAAAATTCCTACAATATTTATCAAGACCAAGTAGCGCCTTTGTGGCTAAAAGTGCTGCCATCATTTCTTTGTTGCATGGATCCATAATCGCTGAATCCATACCTGCATATACTGCAGTTGTTAAGAAGCTTTGATTGATAGTTTTTCTTAAAGGCATACCATAAGAGATATTACTTAAACCAGAGGTAACACTAATGGTCGGGTATAGTTTTTTAATAGAAGCTAAGGTATCGACAAATTTCAAAAAAGAGTTATTGTCTGTTGAAAGGGCCATGACGAGGGGATCTATGTAAATTCTATCGGGTGTTATATTGTAACCCTGCGCCTTTTCCACTATTTTTTTTGTAATATCCACCCTTCCCTGCACATCGGATGGAATTCCAGAGTTGTCACAGGTTAAAGCAATAACCTTCCATTCCGTACCCTGGATCATTGGATAAATAATCTCACCTTTCCCCTCTTCCTCAGATACAGAGTTAATAATACCGGGAGCCTTTGCGTGCTTAAAAACGGATTCAATTGCCCGATGATTAGGGCTGTCAATACATAAAGGCACTTCAACTGCTTCCTGCACAATTTTTATTAACCATGTTAAAGCCTCAACCTCATTTTCTGGAACTGTGCCGGCACATACATCAATATAATCAGCACCTGCTTCGGCCTGCCTAACAGCAAGATTTGAAATAAAGACTTCATCCTTTTCTTCTATGGCTCTTTTCACCCTCGGAATTGAACCATTAATTTTTTCTCCGATAATTATCATTCTATCCTCTCCTTTATCCTTTTGCTTTGATATGCTTTCATCTGCTTAAAGAAAAATACCTTCATTTTTATATCCTTCCTTACAGAATCAAATCAACAGTTATACCCAAGCTGGAGTAAATGAAAGCTCTAGAGGCCGTTGAAGTTAACCCTATAACTCTGCAACATTGTGAGAAGGATGCAGGTACAAGTCTTTGCAAAAACATATTATCATTTTACACTCATATCTGGCAATACTACTAAGATAAGAATAATACTGACATTGTAATAAATTATGCTGGTAATAATTTCAAGATAAAACAAAATATTAAAAATAATTTTTGGAAAAGCTATTAATAAACTATGCGAGAGGGTGTCCACTGAATGTTTGAAAATTTAATTGGGCCTGGTCTTTTTGTAATAAGTTTCTTTTTCATGTTTCTCGTTGTACCCTGGGAAAGAATTAAAACACTTTTACCTTTGGGTTTGATAGGTGGGCTTGGTGTCGCTTTGATACTGCTCTACCTGATGCAAAACATCTTGGGATTTTGGGTTTTTAACCAAGTTGATGTTATTAATATTATAAGAATACCTTTATTTCTCTCATTAGCCTGGCTTCCTTTTGTAATTGCCTTTTCGCATCTAATTGCTCAGTATAGAAATGCCATATTAATTATTGGTATACTCGCCGCATTCCCGCTAGGTGCGACTTTAATACATTTATTCCTTCTCAACAATGGTATGCTAACCTATCATAATTGGAGCTTATTTGGAACCTTAAGCTTTTGAAGATCTTCCTTAAAAATGTAATGCCTGCTTGAGTTACTACCCCCACCATCTGCTAATATCAAAATACTATCTGCAAAAGGATAATTGATTTTACCGTAGTTAACCCACCAATCCCCAATGCATTCACAGCCAAACTCACTGGTATCCTTGCTGGTTCCTAACGTAATGTATCCTTCGTTGCGCTTGATATCATAAATACCATGCGGGATGACCACCCCATCTGCAAACGAATTAAAATCATGATCAAATACTTCCAGAGTTTCTGTGCAATAAACACTTCCATCACGGTAGAAATTACCTATGGCTTCTTTTTTTTTACGTCAATACTGACCACGGGATTGTCACTACTGGCATACTCATCCTTAAGTTCTTGAATTCTCACAAATTGTTCATTTCTATTTTTCGTTTCCTTCATCGTAACTGCTTTTTGCATCTTCCTTTCTACGAATCCATGTTTCTCCAAAATTTGCTTGACTACATGTTCTGAGTAAATTGTCGGTGAACCCTCCTCTTGAATTCTAAAGAACTACGATTTCCAAATAAAATATAGAAATGGAAAAAAATGTACGGGACAAATACAACCGCTTATATTATAATAAAATGAGAACTCATATTATAGGCAGTGGAAACATGTGTGACGTGGTTGCATGATATCACATGGCTCAGTCAGAATTATGGAAATTAATCTAAACCTCCAAAAATGTAAGATTATCGAACGGGAGGACTTGGTGGAAAAGATAGGCGGAAGTGGACTTGTAACTGCTCTTTATCGTGAATACGGCTCTTATAACGGTGACCCATTCGCCCCGGATCAGCCTCTAATATTTACTATTGGGCCGTTGACAGGGCTTTTCCCCCTTATGAGCAAAGTGGTACTTGGATTCAAATCGCCGTACAGCGGGCATTATGCCGAAACCCATGCCGGCGGACGGCTTGCCCTGGCTTTGCGTTATGCCAATCTGGATGCTGTTGTAATTCGGGAACAGGCTTCTCACCCGGTTTATCTGGTACTGGGAGCACGTGAATTTGTCTGCAGGGACGCACGTCACCTCTGGGGTATGGATACTACTATGACTACTCCCCCCTTCAACCACCTGTAGGGGTGAGTCTGCCATAACGATACAACCATGGGGACAGTAAGTAACGCAACGACCACAATGCAGGCAGACAATCGGATTTCCAGTTTCACTGTCCAAGATTACAGCATCTACCGGACAGGCTTTGATACAGTGACCGCAACGCAGACAAACGCGTTCGCGGTATCGGATGCCGCCACCAGGACGCTGCTCAAAAGCTCCCGTTGGACAGGCTGCTACACAGGGAGCCGAACTGCAGGCCAGGCAGTAACGGGCTTCAAAACCAGCACTTGGCCCTCCCAGGGAACGAATCTGGATACCGGAACGAATAATGGAGAGCGAATCGTGCACCAAGCGAGCACAGCCCAACATGCAGGAATAACAGCCGATGCAGCGTTTCCATGGCTGGAGACCGCAAGATTTTTGGCATATTTTCACCCCAGATACTTTTTCTTAAACAGATTTTGATACTCATTTCTTTCTTAATGTGTCCCGATATTATTAAAACTTCCTGTCCAGGCTGCGGTGTTGGATGGCTTCGGCGATATGGGCTGGTTTTATATTTTTCTCCTCGTCCAGGTCAGCGATGGTGCGGGCCACTTTAATAATCCTGTCGTGTGCTCTCATAGAGAGAGCCAGGGAATCGAAGGCGCGGCGCAGCAGGCTTCGAGTTTCCCTGTCCAGGGGGCAGTACTCCTGTATTTGACGGTGAGACATGGATGCATTGCAGCTGATGCCGGAATCCCCAAATCTATCCCGTTGGATAGCGCGGGCCTTTTCTACCCTCTGCCTGATTACATCAGAACTTTCTCCATCTTTCTCCACTTCCAGTTCCTTGTACTGCATGGAAGGCACTTCCACGTGCAGGTCGATCCTGTCCATTAACGGGCCTGAAGACCTAATGCGATAGCGGCGGATCTGAGCCTCGGAACACCTGCATTCACGCCGGGGATCCTGATAATATCCACACGGGCAAGGATTTCTCGATGCAACAAGCATAAATCTGGAAGGATAAAGAACGGTCATTTCAGCCCTGGTTATGGTCAATTCACCATCTTCGAGGGGCTGCCTAAGGCCCTCCAGGACTTCCCTGGAGTATTCGGGAAATTCATCAAGGAAGAGGACTCCAAGATGGGAGAGGCTAACCTCCCCGGGCTGGGGAATTCTGCCGCCACCAAGTACTCCAACAGCAGATGCTGAATGATGTGGGGTTCTAAAAGGCCTTTTGGTAATCAGGGGCTTGCCCTTCTTTAAAAGGCCTGCAACACTATGTATTTTTGTAACCTCCAGGCACTCATCAAGAGTCATGGAAGGTAATATTGAGGGAATCCTGCGAGCCAGCATTGTTTTTCCCGTGCCAGGCGGGCCGGTAAGTATGATATTATGTCCTCCAGCGGCACCAATCTCAAGAGCCCTTTTGGCCATTAACTGACCTTTAACATCTTTGAAATCAGGGTCTCCCCCATCTCTACTATCCATAAGAATTGTATTTATATCCATCGTCGTATCAGGAAGAGTGCTTTCCCCCTTTAAGTATGTTACAAGCTCCCTTAGATTTGCTGCCCCCCTTACCTGTAGAGATTCGACCATCGAAGCTTCCTGGGCATTTCCCCTGGGAACGATAAATTCAAGCAGGCTGTTTTCCCCTGCCTGATGCTTCATGGAAGCTGCCATGGCCATTACCCCCGGAATTTCCCTGATTTCTCCATCCAGGGAAAGCTCCCCCACAAACACCCTGCTCTGAAGAGACTCTAAGGGTAACTGTTCAGTTGCAGCAAGAATACCTGCTGCAATTGCCAGGTCATAACCAGACCCGTCTTTTCTTAAGTCAGCAGGAGCCAGGTTAACGGTAATACGACCGTCAGGAAAAACAAAGCCGCTGTTTTTAATAGCAGCCCGAACCCTTTCCCTCGCTTCTTTTACTGAAGGAGCAGCCAGCCCGACCAGGTGGAAATTGGGCAGACCGCCAGTCAGATCCGTTTCCACAAAAAAATTATACCCGTCCACCCCGATTAGAGCACAGGTACTAACTTTTGAAAACAATAGGCTTTCTCCTCTCTGCAGCTAATTGGTTCGCTCTGTCATTCAATCAAGTATTTATAGTTAAAAAGCGCTCTTGAAATGTTTTATTTCCCGTGCGAGAAATGTCTCTTTCTCCATTAATACAATAACAACATCGAATCTGCATAAGCAGTCCCCCAGCTTCTTAGCCTTTAAATAAAAAGAAGCCAGCTGCCTTAATTTTTTTTGTTTATGAGAACCTATTGACTCCTCGGCATAAGCTGCTGATGGCATACTGCTGGTGCGAACCTCCACAAATACCAGTGTTTTTCCATCGGAGGCAATGATATCGATCTCTCCAATAGGACAGGTATAATTTTTGGTTATGACCCTGAAACCTTTCTCTTTTCGCAGATATTCCTGAGCAATCTTTTCTCCTAAGGAACCTATTACTTTTTTGTATGCCCCAATATCATTTTTCACTTTCCTAACCTCTCAAGAGTTGTTCACTGGCATTTAAAGCTTCGACGGTGTATAGGTGAAAGACCGGCTTTTTTGATCGCTTCCCTGTGCTCCAATGTTGGATAGCCTTTATGTTTAGCAAAACCGTAAACCGGATAAACCTGATCATACGTAAGCATGATCCTGTCCCGGTAAACTTTGGCAATAATAGAAGCCGCCGCGATAGAAAGACAAAGAGCATCGCCATGTTTGACGGCCTCCTGAGGGACGCCCAGACCAGGAATTGGAAATCCATCTGAAAGGACAAAATCTGGTTTTGGCATAAGTTCTTCCACTGCGAGCCTCATGGCCTCCAGAGAAGCCTGATAGATGTTAATCTCATCAATCAAAGCAGCGGTAACTATACCTATACCATAGGCCTCTGCGTTTTCCAGGATAGTTTGATATAGCCTGTCCCTTATTTGGGAAGTGAGCTGTTTGGAATCGTTAATTCCCTGCCAAATGCGATCTTTCTGCGGGTTAAGAATTACTGCCGCTGCCACTACAGGTCCGGCAAGAGGCCCCCTCCCGGCTTCATCCACACCAGCGATTAAAGTATAGCCTTTCATATGTAGAGATTTTTCTTTCATTCTAAGATTATGTAAATGCTTTTCTTCTTGCCTTGCTTTCTCCCTTTGCTGCAGATAAGATGATAAAAGCTTTTGCACACCTTTCCTTCGATCATTCTGGAGGATGCTTATTTGATCAACTGTTACCTCTTCTTCTTTATGCAGATAAGCACTAATTTGATCGATAGTCCAGAGTGAAATATGATTTGTCCTAGATATCTTCATGGTCATCCCCGGGCTCTTCCAGGCTGATTCGACCCAGTGCCCCCCTTCTGAAATCCTTTAGGATTATCCGTGCCGCTTTCTTTTTATCCACCTCTCCGCCTTTTGTCAGGCATCCTCGTCTTAAACCGATCTCCTTTAAAAAATCGCCGGTATCCCCGACATCATCATTTTTTTCAAGCGAATAGTATGCCATAAAAGGGACGGAGGTCTTCTCCCTTGAAAGGATAAGCTCCACAAGCCATTGGGCAGTGTTTTCCTCGTCAAAAGCCGGTAGGTTTAAAGACCCTATTGCTGCAAGCTTAAGTAGATTATCATTTCTTTTAATATTTGGAGAAAGTAAACCGGGAGTATCCATCATTTCCCAGCCCGACCTCAGTCTGATCCATTGTGGTCCCTTTGTAATACCGGGTTTCTCACCGATTTTTACAGCAAACTTATGGACGAGGCGGTTAATTATGGTAGATTTACCCACATTTGGTATCCCGACGACCATTAATCGTAATGAACGCTTATATTTTAAATTTGCAGGGCGGCTCATAAGTAATACCTTTTCTAATTTCTTTAATCCAATTGTTTTTTTGGCATCAAAAGCTAAAACAGGCCTCTTTTCTCCGGCTAAATGGTTTAACCAGCGGCCCGTAATATCCTGATCCGCAAGATCAGCTTTATTTAAAATAATAATCCTTTTCTTTTCACCCAGCATCTTTTGAAACTTTCTGTTCCGGCTCGACCTGGGAATACGCGCATCCGCTACTTCAACAACCAGATCGATAAATTTCAGGTTTTCAAGCAGCCTTCTCTCTTCCCTGACCATCATACCTGGATACTCATTAGTAAACATATAATCACCCTGACTTTTTATCCACAAAATTTTTAGAGCAGCCGCAGATGATACGGCGGCCAGAAAATAACGAACGCCTTCCCTTTAACCCGTTCCAAGGAGATATAGCCCACCGCAGAATCACGGCTGTCCATGCTGTTGCTTCGGTTATCACCAAGGACAAAGGCATGGCCTTCCGGAACTACAACGGGCCCAAAATCCATAACACTGGAATTTTCGATATAGGGTTCATCTATTAGATCATCATTTACGTACAGCTCTCCGTTTCTAATTTCAACAGTATCCCCGTTCAACGCAACAACCCGTTTTATAAAATCACGGCGGGGTGAGTAATTAAAAACAATAATTTCGCCTTTCTCCGGCTCCCTCAAATGATATACTGCTTTATTTACAATAAGACGTTCCTGATGCTGCAGGGTAGGAAACATTGAAGTTCCTTCAACCAAAAATACTTCGATCAAAAAGAGCCTTATAATTACGGCAAGGACTACAGCCAGAAGAATTGACCTGGCCCATTCCTTTACCTCTTTCTTAACTGATTCTTGTTTTTTTTCTGCAATATTATTATCATTATTATGATCAATATAACCGTTTTCCATCTTAAGCTCGCCTCTTTTCCGTTTTTAAGAAAAAAAGAGCCTTGCTTTATCTTCTGATCTCTTTGATACGAGCTGCTTTACCCCGTAGTTTTCTCAGATAATAGAGCTTAGAGCGCCGGACAAGGCCTTTACGCATAACTTCGATTTTTTCAATTTTTGGTGAGTGTATTGGGAAAGACCTCTCCACTCCCACTCCATAAGATACACGCCGTACGGTAAAGTTTTCGGCAACACCGTGGCCCTTTCTTTGTATTACAACACCTTCGAATACCTGGGTTCTTTCCCTGGTACCCTCAACAACTTTAAAGTGAACCCGCACTGTATCACCCGGAGAAAAAACCGGAATTTCCTCTTTTAAATATTCCTTTTCTACATGTTTGATTAAATCCATCTTTCACTTACTCCTTTCAGCTTGAGAAGACTGTTATCTAACCAAAAACACCGCCAGACATTATAACATAAAAAAAGATCTGAAACAACAAAAGGCTCATTCCTATTTATCAGCAAATTCATCTTCATCGACTGATATACATTTTTTATGAAACAGTTCAGGCCGGTTGTTTAATGTCCTCTTCTTCGATTCCTCATTACGCCACTGTTTTATTTTCTCATGATTCCCTGATAAAAGTACCTCAGGGACACCCATCCCTTCGTACTCCTGGGGACGTGTATACTGGGGATATTCCAAAAGCCCGTTGGAAAAAGATTCTTCATCCAGGGATGGTTCACTTAGAACCCCGGGAATTAGCCTGACGATGGCATCTACAAGTACCATAGCAGGAATCTCCCCACCTGTAAGAACGTAGTCTCCAATTGATATTTCCTCCTGCGCCAGAAAAGACCTGACCCGATCATCCACCCCTTCGTAATGGCCGCAAAGAACTATCAGATGTTCAAAACCACTCAGTTCCCGCAGCTTATCCTGAGTCAGCAGGGCTCCCTGTGGAGACATGAGGATTACTCTGCTTTTCACTGAACCCGTATCACTTTGAACAGCTCTGACAGCTTTAAAGAATGGCTCCGGTTTCATAATCATTCCCGGTCCGCCGCCATAAGGAGAATCATCGACCCTGCGGTGCTTATCATCAGAATAATCCCTCAGGTCATTAATCTTTATTGAAACCAGGCCTTTTTCAATGCCTCTTCTGACCATGCTTTCACCGAAACTGCTGCGAAGCAATCCGGGGAAAGCTGTAATGATATCTATTAACACAGTTTTACACCCTATCTACAACTTATCTTAAAATTTTAATCATCCAGTCCCAGCGGGAGATCTAATTTAATATATCCTTTTTTTAGGCTGATTTTTTTAACAACAGTCTTTAATGCAGGGACAAGAATATCTTTCTTTTTTGTAGCTTCGTTTTCATTGGCTTCCTGCCTAATCACGTAGACGTCGTTACTGCCGGTTTTAATAATATCCTTGACGGTTCCAAGCTTTTCCCCTTCAACCGTTAATGCTTCGAGACCTATAATCTGATCCAGGTAGTATTCCCCTGGAGGCAGCTTCACTCTGTCTTTGGAGAATATTTTGACTGTCAAACCTAACAATTTTGAAGCGTCATCTCTCGTGTTACAATCTTCGAAATGAAAGACCCATAAATTTCTATGAATATAGGCATTCTTAATAACTTTAAACTCTTCAAAACCTTCGCCTTCCAATTTAACTTCCTTTAAAAGACGGTATCGATCTAAAAAATCGGAATAGGGGAATACTTTCACTTCTCCAAATTTGCCAAAAGGAGATAAAACCTGTCCGATAGTCGTCATCTGAGAAGTCATCTATTTATATTTCTCCCTATTGTATAATCTCCACCATGACACGCTTTTTCTCTTTTATTGCTGCAGCGTTAACTACTGTACGAATGGCCTTGGCAATACGCCCCTGCTTACCGATGACCTTTCCCATGTCATCGGAAGCAACCCTCAGCTCAAGGATTACGGAATGCTCACCCTCAACCTGTTGTACATCAACCTGGTCGGGATAATCTACCAGCGCTTTGGCAATAAGTTCTACTAATTCTTTCACCAAGATCACTCCTAGTATCAGAGTTATTTTTTCTGAAATCCCGCTTTAGCAAATAAAACCTTCACGGTATCAGAAGGCTGCGCGCCCTGAGACAGCCATTTCTCAGCCTTCTCTGTATCAATCTTTACCGTCTTCGGTTCTGTGAGAGGATTATAGTAACCTATCTCCTCAATAAATCTTCCGTCCCGGGGGGCACGGGAATCAGCAACGACGATGCGATAAAAAGGCCTTTTCTTTGCTCCCATTCTCTTCAACCTGATGCGTACTGACAAAAACAAACACCTCCTACTATCTTTTTTTTTATTTTATTTAAAAGGGGAACATGCCCCTGTTTTTTAATTTTCCTTTATCCATAGCATTGATTTGTTTTAAAATCTTCTTCATCTGCTCAAATTGCTTAAGAAGCCTGTTTACATCCTGAACTGAAGTCCCGCTGCCCAAAGAAATGCGGCGCCTTCTGCTGCTGTTGATAATTTCCGGACGAAGCCTTTCATCCCTGGTCATGGATTTAATAATCGCTTCTGTCTGCAGAAACTGTTTATCGTCTAAAGAAAGGTTTTTAAACTGATTGCCAACCTTGTTTAATCCAGGTATCATTCCAAGCAGATCCTCCAGTGGACCCATTTTTTTAACCTGCTGCAGCTGCTCTAAAAAATCCTCGAGAGTTAACGTTTGGCTTCGTAACTTTTTTTCCAGATCCTGTCTTTTTTTTTCATCTACTACTGTCTGTGCCTTCTCGATAAGAGTGAGCACATCACCCATCCCCAGAATCCTGGAAGCCATCCTATCAGGATAAAAAGGCTCGAAAGCGTTAAATTTTTCCCCTGTTCCAATAAATTTTATAGGGCAGTTAGTCACTGCTCTGACAGAAAGGGCAGCCCCACCCCTGGTATCACCGTCAAGCTTTGTAAGAATAACTCCTGTCAGTCCAAGGCGCTCGTGAAAAGACTGGGCTACATTTACCGCATCCTGGCCGGTCATAGCATCGACGACCAAAAGAATTTCAAGGGGGTTTGTTTCTTTCTTTAATTTACCCAATTCATCCATCAGCTCTTCATCAATGTGAAGCCTGCCTGCAGTATCAAAAATTACATAATCGTTACCTTCTTTCCCTGCTTCCTTTAAAGCCAGAGCGGCAATTTTGACAGGGTCTTCTTTTCCAATGCTGAAAACAGGAACCTCTGCTTCACTCCCAAGTATTTCAAGCTGTTTAATGGCTGCAGGCCGGTAAATATCCCCTGCAGCAAGAAGAGGTCTGTGACCGTTCTTTTTCAGTAAAACTGCCAGCTTAGCTGCAGTTGTGGTTTTTCCTGAACCCTGTAATCCAACCATCATCACAATGCGTGGAGGATTATCAACTGATGAGATTTTGCTCTGACTTTCTCCCATTAATTTTACCAGTTCTTCATGAACAATCTTGACTACCTGCTGGCCGGGAGTAAGACTTTTTAACACCTCCGCTCCAAGGGATCTTTCTTTGAGGGAAGCAGTAAAGTTTTTTACCACCTTATAATTTACATCTGCTTCAAGAAGTGCAAGTCTGACTTCCCGCAGGGCTGAGTCCACGTCTTTTTCGCTGAGTTTTCCTTTCCCTCTCAGCTTTCGAAAAGTTTCCTGAAGTTTTTCCGATAATCCACTAAACAGCAAGTTTATTACCCGGTCGACCCCGGGACTACCTCCCTTTTTTTAATTATCGATCATAAAACGTTGCACTTTTTCTTTGATCTTATTAATTTCATCGTCTTTGAGATGCTGATGAGAAAGAAGTTCCAGTATTTTTTCTCCCTCTTTTTTTCTCTGTAAATAGATTTCATAAAGTCTTAGCTTTTTTTCCCAATCTTCAAGGGCGTAAACTGCCCGGGACAGAATATCGTGAACAGCCTGTCTGGTAATATTTAAATGCTCCGCTGCCTCAGCAAGAGAAAAGTTATCTTCATAATACATTTCAATAACGTTCTGCTGCTTATCTGTCAAAAGTAGCCCGTAAAAATCAAATAAATAATTTACCCTGTTTATCTTCTCTAACATTTATACACTATTTCTCCTGTAAAGTAAATAGCCTTTACAATCTTTTCGTCTAGGCAAGAAGGGCTTCAACAAATTCCCTGGCATCAAATATCTGTATATCTTCCTTTTTCTCACCCACGCCGATAAGTTTTAAGGGTATTCCGGTAATATCTTTGATAGCGAGGACAATGCCTCCCCTGGCTGTACCATCCAGCTTAGTCAAAATCAGGCCGGATATGGGTACAACTTCCTGAAAAAGTTTAGCTTGCGAGATCCCATTTTGCCCTGTAGTGGCATCTAAAACCAGTAATGTTTCATGAGGCTCGGTCCCTAGAGACTTTTGGATAACCCTGGATATTTTTTTAATTTCCTCCAGTAAGTTTGCCTTGGTATGCAGCCTTCCCGCAGTATCGCAGATCAATATATCAACCCCCCGGGCAACAGCAGCGTTGACGGCATCAAATATTACTGCAGAAGGGTCTCCTCCTTCGTGGTGCTTGATAACGCCGGCGCCTACAGATCCAGACCACTCTTCCAGTTGATCTATTGCAGCAGCCCGAAATGTGTCACCTGCAGCAAGCAAAACCTTTTTCCCTTCCTGTGAAAAGCGATATGCCATTTTTGCAATAGCAGTGGTTTTACCCACGCCGTTAACACCTAAAATTAAAAAAACAGTTGGCGGAGTTTGTGCGGCGGCCAGAGAAGTTTTTTGGTCTTTTTCAAGGAGTTCCACCATCAACTCTTTAAGAACTTCCCTGGCAGCGGCACGCTCCCTGATTTTTTTTGCCTGTAAGCGCTTATCCAGAGATTGAATAATTTTAGTTGTTGTCTCCATGCCTACATCAGCGGAGACGAGAATTTCTTCCAGTTCATCAAAAAAAAGATCGTCAATTTCACTGCCGCCAAAAAGGATGTCAAATTGATTTTTAAATACATCCCTGGTCTTACTTAGTCCTTTTTTAAACTTTTCTAACATATTTTTATCTCACCCTGCTTTTTTGTTCAGGTTTAAAGAAACAACCTTCGATACTCCTTGTTCTTCCATTGTTACCCCATAGAGGACATCAGCCTCCTCCATGGTCTTCCTGCGGTGGGTAATTACAATAAATTGTGTTTGGGCTGCATACTTCTTTAAGAAACGCACAAATCTGGCCAGGTTACTGTCATCCAGCGATGAATCAATTTCGTCCAGGACACAGAAAGGTACCGGTTTGTATTTCAGCAGTGCAAAAAGCAGACTGATAGACGTTAACGCTTTCTCTCCCCCTGAGAGCAGAGAGATATTTTGTAACTTTTTACCCGGAGGCTGAGCATGAATCTCTATTCCTGATTCAAGAATATTCCCCGGCTCTGTTATTTTCAAAAATGCCTGCCCACCACCAAAAAGTCTTGTAAAAATATCAAAAAAGTTTTTTTCAATGACCTGCATGGCCTCCAAAAATTGTTTTTCCATATGCTGGTCCAACTCCGCTAAAACTTTTCTCATTCCCTTTTCTCCACTTAACAAATCCTCTTTTTGCTCCTCGAGGAAAGTAATCCTTTTTTGCAGCTTTTCATATTCTTCTATGGCACTGAGGTTAACTTCCCCCATGGCTAAAATTTGCTCAAAAATGATTTTTTTCTCATTCAGCAATTTCTCTTCGCCTTCAGAATCAGAAGAGTCATCTGACAGAACTTTTTCCGGAATAATTTTAAATTTTTCAAGCAACTGTTCTTCCAGATACTTAACTGCCTCTTCAGATTTTATTATTTCAATATTTAAGGTCTGGAGCTTTCTTTCATACCTTTCCAGCTGTTTTTGCTCTGTCTGCAATGTCAAAGATAATTTTGATTTCTCACCGGTAAAATGATTTAGATCTTTTTCCACCCCGTGCAGGAGTTCTTCAAATTTTTGCAGTTCATCCCTCTCTTTTTCCAGTTCAACTTCGATCCTGCCTTCTTCATCTTTCAGATGTCTGGACTCTTCCAGCAGCCTGGCCTTTTCTTTTAACAGCCCTGAGGCAAGTATTTCAAGGCTTTCTTTTTCCTGGACCTGTTTTTGAATGATCTCCTGCAGCGAACTCTCTTTTTCCTGGAGTGTTGAGAATCTGATTCTTACCTCAACCAAGTCCTCTTCCAATCTCTTGCAGCTCTCTTCTTCAACCTCCACCAGACGGCTCATTTTGTCTAACTCGACTTTAATATTAGAAAGTTTTTCTCCTAACAACGTATATTCATTACTTTCTTTTTCTTCGTTATCTATAAGATCGTTATATTTAAGAAGAAGCTTGCTTTTTTGCGGTTCAATATCCTGTATTTCTTTTCTGATTCTTTTCAGCTCTGAAGCTGTTCGTTCCAGATCATTATGCAGCTTTACATTTTCTTTTTCAAATTGTCTTTCCTGCAGCGCCAAAGCATTTATAGCAGTTTCAATCTCCTCTAGACGTTTTTCATAATCTGTGATATCCTCAATTTCCTGCCTGTACTGCTTTTTAGCATCCACAATTTCCCTATCTAATTCTTTTATTTCCCTTTTACGCCCTAAAAAGCCTGTACGCTCATCCGGTTGGTAACCCCCGGAAATAGCACCTCCGGGTCTAACCATCTCTCCGTCCAGAGTGACAATATTCCAAGAACCCCTGTTTTTACGGGCAAGCCTGAGTGCTGATTCTAAATTTCGAGAGATCAGCACTGCACCCAGTAAATATTCGACTGCCTTCCTGTATTTTACATCTGCTTCTACCATCTGTGATGCAATCCCTAAACAGTCTTCCTCGTCAGAAAGAGGAAATTCCCTTCTTACTGGGGGTTTTAATAGATTTAAAGGTAAAAAAGTAGCCTTTCCAGCCCTATTTACCTTTAGATACTCAATAGCTTTCTGTGCTGCTCTGTCATCTTCAGTAACAAGAAATTGTACTTTAGCCCCGAGCGCCACCTCAACAGCTTTTTCCAATTCAGGTGGCACGCTGATCAGGTGTGCAAATGTTCCGTGGATACCTTTGAGAACAGAGTTTTGAAAGGAAGCTTTCATTACCGATCTTACACCACTTGTATATAAGCTCAGTCCCTCTTCGCTCTCCTTCAGATATTTTAAACGGGCATGTTTTTTCTCTATCTCCTTTTCCCAACTGCCTAGAATTTTTCTTTTTGTCTCTATTTGCTCATGGAGATCCTTACGGCGATGTTCTAATAAAGTATTTTCTTTATCCCGTACAAATTTATTCATCTTCAATCGCTGCAGAGAAGCTGCAGCTTCATTTTCAGTCTTCTGGATGGTATCTAAATTTCTCATTTTCAATCTTTGCATCTCTTCAAACTCACTAATTCTTTCCAACAGTTCACTGCAGCGTATCCGATTTAATTCCAGTGACTGCTCCAAAGCTGCTCTTTGGAGTTTTTTCTCAGATTTTTCCCGTCTCAGCGAATCCAGACTTGAAAGATTTTTTCCTCCCTGAAGGTCCTTAAGGTCATTCTTTAGAGCAGAGGTTTTCCCCCCCAATTGTGTCAGTTCATCCAGAACGCTTTTTAATTCCTCTTCATTTTCTATAAACGTTTTTTCAAGTCCGGAAATCCGTGCACACACTTCTCCATAAGATTCTTCTTTAAGAGAATATTTTTCCATAGCATTCTTTTTTTGTTCCAATATTAAATTTAATCTGCCCTGCATTCGTTCTTTCAGTTCTTTTGTTTCCTGATAAATTTTTTTAAGCTGCTCATTTTCTTCAAATTTCAGCTTTTCCAACTCTTCAACCTGGGTTACCCGGTCTTTAAGTATAACAGCTTGACTTTCTTTCTCCTGAAAGCTGCTTATTATTTTTTCCCTTTGACTTTCCATTTTCTGCACAAAAAGTTTACTCCCCCGCCAACGCTTCAAGATAATCTTTTTTTCAATTTCTTTGTGCTCATGGGAAAGATCCCTGTATTTGCCCGCACGGGTAGCTTCTTCAGAAAGGGTATCATGATGCATTTTCAATTCTGCAAGAAGATCTTCAACCCTTAAAAGATTCCTGTCCATTTCATCCAGTCTCAATCTTGATTCTTTCTTCCTTTGCTTGTACCGATGTATCTCTGCAGCTTCTTCAAAAAGCTCCCTGTTATCTTCAGGCTTGGCATTAATAAGCTGTTCTACCCGTCCCTGCCCTATGAGGGAATATGTTTCCGTTCCAATGCCCGTATCATAGAAAAGTTCTGTAATATCCTTCAGTCTGCAGGAAGTTTTATTTATATAGTATTCCCCTTCACCTGAACGGTACATCCTACGGGTAATGACAACCTCCTCATAATCTACGGGCAGATATTGATCCGCCTTGTCAAAGGTTAAAGAAACCTCAGCGAAGTTAACAGCCTTACGCCTTGTAGTTCCATTAAAGATAAGGTCATCCATCTTTGTGCCGCGCAGTAACTTTGCGCTCTGTTCACCAAGAACCCAGCGGATAGCATCCACTAAATTGCTCTTGCCGCAGCCATTCGGTCCTATAGCAGCTGTGATACCTGGTGACAATTCCAGTACAACTTTTTCAGAAAAAGATTTAAATCCAGTAATTTCAAGAGATTTTAGATACATTTTAACCACCTTTACGGTCACGACCCATGGTCATAACAAACAAACCTGCTTTACAGCAGGCGGTGTTTGTTCTTAGAGAATCATGCTTTTACCGGGGTCCGACAATGAATTTGATAGCTGTCCTTTCTTCATTGTCAATTAATATTTCTACAAAAGCAGGGATGGCTACCAGATTTATTCCGTTAGGTGCCACATAACCTCGTGCAATTGCAATAGCCTTAATCGCCTGATTGACAGCTCCGGCTCCAACAGCCTGAAGTTCTGCTGTACCATTTTCCCTGATTACAGCTGCCAACGCTCCTGCCACCGATTTAGCCTTGGACTGAGCAGATACTTTGAGTACTTCCATGAAGTAAATCCCCCTTTTCCCCTTTTTAGAAAATAATTTGTAAAACTATTTATATTTTTCCAGGGATTGCCAGGCCATTTTCGCGGCAGACTGCTCTGCTTCTTTTTTACTCTTTCCCTTGCCGCTGCCAATGACTTTATTCTCTGTCTTCACTGCCGCCTCAAAAGTTTTATTATGGGGTGGGCCGGATTCGCCAATGATATAATAAGAAGGAAGTATGCCCAGTTTTGATTGGCACATTTCCTGTAACATAGTCTTATAATCCAGAAGGAGTGTATTCCCCTGTTTTACAGCATCCAGAACCGGCTTAAACAGGTCAATAATTAAAGGTCTTGTTTCGTTATAACCCAAATCCAGAAAAAGGGCACCGATCAGTGCCTCCAGACCGTCACTAAGCAAAGAGGGTTTCTCTGATCCACCGCTTAAGAATTCCCCTTTTCCCAACTTGATATATGAACCGAGGTCTAAGTTTTGCGCTATTTGTGACAAAGATTTTTCATTCACAATATTGTGACGCATTAGCGTCAATTTACCCTCGGGATAATTAGGAAACGTTCTAAAAAAATATTCCGAAATAATAAGTTCAAGAACTGCATCTCCTAAAAATTCAAGCCGCTCGTTGTTTTTAATGCCTTCAGCTTCATAAGCGTAGGATGAGTGGGTTAAAGCCTCATCATAAAGTTCAATTTTCTTAGCAGGCCACTTGAGAAACTTTAGCAGCTCGGCAGTTTCAAGATAGGATATGGTTAAACCCCTCCCCCATCAAAGTCACTTTTTTTTACCACGAGACAGGCATTTGTACCCCCGAAACCAAAAGAATTGGAGATAGCCACATTTATTGCCTGATTACAGGCCTTATTTGGCACATAATTCAAATCACAATCAGGATCCTCGAATTCATAATTAATCGTTGGAGGAATAATACTGTAACGCATGCTTAAAAGGGTGGCGACCATTTCAACGCCTCCTGCGGCACCTAATAAGTGGCCGATCATGGATTTGGTAGAACTGACAGGAACCTTATAAGCATGTTCTTTAAAAACCCTTTTAATGGCAAGAGTTTCAATCTTGTCATTATACTCGGTGGAAGTGCCGTGACTGTTAATATAATCTACACTCTCAGGTAAGATTCCCGCATCTTTTAAAGCTCTCTGCATACAAAGATATGCTCCTTGTCCTTCAGGGTCTGGGGTAGTTATGTGATAGCCATCTCCGGACATGCCATAACCTACAATTTCTGCATAGATAGGTGCTTTCCTGCCAAGAGCATGCTCTAAAGTTTCCAGGATTAATACTCCTGCGCCCTCTCCCATCACGAAACCATCCCTCTTCAAATCAAAGGGTCTGGAAGCTTTTTGGGGTTGATCATTAGAGGTAGACATAGCACGGGCTGCACAGAAACCGGCAAATGCAACAGAATTTACAGCGGCTTCCGCCCCTCCCGCAATCATAACATCCGCATCACCTCTCTGCAAAAGGCGAAAAGCCTCACCAATAGCATGAGTGCCGCTGGCACAGGCAGTTACAGTTGTGGAAATAGGGCCTTGAATTCCATGGACTATGGAAATGTAACCGGAAGCCATATTCGCAATAAGCATTGGAATAAAAAATGGGCTCACCCGCTTCGGTCCTTTTTCAATAAGAATCTTGATCTGTGCCTCGATAGTATCAATTCCTCCTATGCCTGAACCGATAATTACACCTATCTTTTCTTTATCCATTTTTTGTATGTTAAGAGCTGCATCTTCGATTGCTATTTGCGCAGCTGCCTGGGCAAGCTGCGTAAAGCGATCAGTTTTTTTGATATCTCTCTTTTCCATGTAATCGGTTGGTTCAAAGTCTTCAATAACTGCAGCAATATGCGTGGGAAAAATATCCTTAAATTTATTAATTACGGAAACCCCACTCGTTCCCCTTTTAAGGTTTTCCCAGTATTCTTTGTTACCAATCCCGATAGGTGTAACTGCGCCAATTCCTGTAACAACTATTTTATTCACAACTTCACCTCGTAAACATGACATCTATAACATTTCTGAAGCCCTGCAAAAAAGCAGGGCTTCTAAGTATTTATTATTAAGAAATATGCTTTTCTATGTAACGGACAATATCGCCAACTGTTTTGATTTTTTCTACCTCTTCATCAGCAATTTCCAGGTCGAATTCTTCCTCCAGAGCCATAACAAGCTCCACAACATCAAGCGAATCAGCCTCAATGTCTTCAAAGGTAGTTTCTGATGTAATTTTTTCTTCGTCTATGTCTAACTGCTCGGAAATTAACGATCTTATCTTTCCAAAGATATCCACTTTCATTTCACCTCCATCCAATGTAACCTGCAAGTATTTACAGCGAAAGTCCTCCGTCCACCAAAATCACTGACCCTGTTATATAATTAGCCTTCTCCGCCAAAAAAAGAACTGTTTCCGCAACTTCTTCAGGCTTCCCGAATCTCTCCAAAGCAATACGGGAAACAACATTCTCTTTATATTGCTGGGAAAGACTTTCCGTCATATCAGTATCTATAAAACCTGGAGCAACAGAATTAACTGTAATTCCTCTCTTTCCAATCTCCTTGGCCAGTGATTTAGTAAAAGCAATTACTCCCGCTTTCGCAGCAGCATAATTTGATTGACCACTATTCCCAAACACACCGGCTATAGAAGTAATATTTATTATTTTACCTCCTCTTTTTTGTTTTAAAAAGGGCCGTAAAACAGCCTTACAGCAGTTAAAAACCCCTTTAAGATTAATGTCCATGACCACATCCCAATCTTCCGCTTTCATTAAGGCCAAGATATTATCTCTGCGTATTCCAGCGTTATTTATTAGTATATCAATTCCTCCGAAATGATCAAGGGTGGCTTTAACCATTTTTTCACATTCAGGCAAGTATTTTACATCAGCCTTATAAATCAGCCCTTCACTGCCTAATTCCTGAACTTTTTTTAATGTATCTTCAGCAGCATCAGACTGCTCATGATAATTAATTACCACCGCTGCCCCGGCTTTAGCCAAAGCAAGGACTATTTCCCTCCCAATACCCCGGGATCCACCAGTTACGATAGCCACCTTCCCTTTTAAGGTCAATTTTATACCTCCTGCAGGAATTTTAAAAGCCTGTCAAGCGTTAATCTGTCTTCAAGATGTATTGCTTGAGTATCTTTATCTATCTTCTTCATAAACCCTGTCAGAACACGCCCCGGTCCAACTTCAATAAAAAGATCATACCCATCCCTCAATAAAAGCCGCACAGAATCATCCCAGTAAACAGGACTGTAAACCTGTTTCACCAATGATTCCCTGATTTCGCCGGGTTCAGACAGGTAAGCAGCACAGATATTTGACACAAAGGAAAAGATAGGTTTACTGAAATTTATGTTTTCTAATAATGATGACATTTTCTCTTTAACAGGCAGCAGAAGCATGGAATGAAACGGAACACTTACAGAAAGCATAACAGCCCGGGCTTTCTTTTCCCTGGCCAACCTGCACACCTCTTCAAGGGCATCTTGATAGCCCGCAATCACGATCTGCCCGGGGCAATTGTAATTTGCCGGTTCAACGTGACCAATAGTTAAGCTCTGCCGGCATAAGTTTTGGACTTCTTCCCCGCTCAGGCCCAGTATTGCAGCCATGCCCCCCTGTCCCAGGGAAACCGTCTCCTGCATAAACTGAGACCTTTTTTGAACCACGAGAAGCGCATCCCTGAAAGTCAAAACCCCTGCGCAGACCAGGGCGCTATATTCTCCAAGACTTAGGCCTGCCACAGCCTGGGGATGAATTCCCTGTTCCCTTAATACTGAAAGAACTGCTAAACTAGTTGTTAGAACTGCCGGTTGGGTTATCTCTGTTTTCTGTAAATCATTTTTTGTTCCTTCAAAAATAATTTTACTTAATTTAAAGCCGAGGATTTCATCCGCTTCCTCAAAAACAGCCCTGGCGCACTTATAGCTGTCAGCTAAATCCTTACCCATTCCTACGTACTGTGCACCCTGCCCTGGAAAAAGAAAAGCGCATTTCGTCATACTTATCACCTACCTACCAATTTAAAACAGCTGCGCCCCAGGTAAGACCTGCACCAAAAGAAACTAATGCTATGAGGTCACCTCGTTTAATTTTTCCTTCCTCAACTGCTTCGTCCAATACCACAGGAATAGAAGCTGAAGACATATTGCCATAACGGTCGATATTGGCGAGAACCTGTTCCGGCTTCAATCCCAATTTTCTAGATGCGGCATTAATGATCCGAATATTTGCCTGGTGTGGCACAAGGTAATCCAAATCGGCAGGCTTCTTACCACACATCTCCAGGACCGTTAAAGTTGAATTGATCATAACTGTGACAGCAAATTTAAAAACCTCAGGACCATTCATCTTGATGTAATGCATCTTTTTTTCCACAGTCTGCCGGGTTGCGGGAAAACGGGAACCCCCTGCAGGAACACATAATAGATCTCCTTTATTGCCATCTGAAAAGAGCTTGCAGGACAGCAAACCACGATTTTCTTCCACTTCCTGCAGCACTACGGCTCCGGCTCCGTCACCAAATAACACACAAGTATTTCTGTCCTGCCAGTCGACGATGGTTGAAAGAGTATCTACCCCGACCAGCAGCACATTTTTTGCAGCCCCGGTTTTGATATATTGTTCCCCCACACTCAGTCCATAGAGAAATCCCGTACAACCCGCTGCAAGATCAAATGCGGCAGCATTATATGCTTCCAATTTGGCCTGTATTAGACAGGCCGTGGAAGGAAAGAGCATATCCGGAGTTACTGTTGCAACAATAATTAAATCAAGATCTTCAGGCTTCAAATTAGCTCTGTCAAGGGCTATTTTTGAAGCGATGAAAGAAAGCTCTGAATTTGTTTCGCTGTTACTGATAATTCGCCTTTCTTTAATTCCCGTCCTGGATATTATCCATTCATCGCTGGTATCAACAATTTCCTCCAGCTCTAAATTTGTCAACCGGCATACAGGCAGGCCCTTTCCAGTGGAAACGATACCAACCGATTTCCCAGAATGCATGGGTTATCTCCTTTCGGCTATGTGTTTTGCTTTAATGCTTCTTCAATTTTTTTATTGGTATTTTTCTTTAAGAAAGGATAAACCTGCTTTAATAGAGCCTGGGTTATAGCCTTTTCTTTAGATGCGCCATGGCACTTGAAACAAACACCTTTTAAGCCTATTAACAATCCTCCCCCATACTCTGATTCATCCAGGCTGGAGCGAATTTTTTCAAAAATCGGGTTAAGCATCTCAGATGCATGATAAGCCTTTGGATCTTTTTTGATTTCCTGACGCAGGTAAGCAAAGATATCCCGTGCCATCCCTTCGATAGTTTTCAACATTACATTTCCCACGAAACCATCACATACCAATACATCAGCGGTATTTTGGAATATTTCTTTTGCCTCAACGTTACCTACGAAATTAGTAACACGGTCTTTAATCAATTGATAGGCATTTTTAACCTGGGCATTCCCCTTTTTTTCTTCGATACCAACGTTTAAAAGAGCAACACGGGGATTATCCCTGCCGAGCACTTCCTTCGCATAAATTTTGCCCATTAATGCATAATGCAATAAATGTTCAGGCTTTGCGTCCATATTGGCGCCAATGTCCAATAAAACAACCCCTGATCCTTCAAATGAGGGAATTACTGACAGCAACGCAGGGCGCTTTATTCCGCTTAATCTATCGAGAAATAGTAATCCTCCTGCCATCAAAGCTCCGGTATTTCCGGCGCTAATTACAGCATCCGCTTCTCCTTCACGGACTAACCTCATGGCAGTAACCATAGATGATTTCTTTTTGGAACGGATTGCTAGGCCAGGATCTTCATTATTACCGATAACTTCTTCTGCGTTAATAATTTTTATACGTCTGGGATCTAAATCCCTGTCAGTACTGTTTTTAATGGCTTCTTCTGAGCCAACAAGTAAAATTTCCAAATCGTCTGATCCGTTTACAGCAGAAATAACCCCTTTTACTATTTCGAAAGGTGAATAATCACCACCCATGGCATCAACTGCAACACGCAGCACAATAATCCATCCCCTTTAAAAAACTAAATATTCGTTAAAAATAAAATAAATCCCGGGTTATACTCAAAAAGAATAACCCAGGTTCTTTAAAGAAACACTTATTTAACAACTTCTTTACCCTTCATAACTTCTTTACCCTTGTAAAATCCACAGCTTGGGCAAATTCTATGTGGTAGTTTAACCTCATGGCATTTAGGACATTTTGCAAATCCTGGTAATGTCAACTTCCAGTTAGCTCTCCGCTTATCTCTTCTTGTTTTCGATGTTTTTCTCTTTGGTACTGCCATGTAAAAGCACCTCCTTCTGGTTTACCAATTATTATCCCTTAAATCATAATTTTTCTATATACTCAAGAATAACTTATTATTCTTCAATACCTATAAAATTCCTTTTAAAACATGTAATTATTCCAAAGTTTTTTCTTTAATTTTTTGCAAAAGTGCCCAGCGAGGATCAATATTTCCTTCATTGCAATTACAATCACCTTTATTTTTGTTTATTCCGCAAACAGGACAAAGCCCCTTACACTCGCTTTTACACAAAATTTTTAAAGGTTGTGACATAAAATATGACTGTCGAAAATATTCCCCTAAATCAAGTGTATCTCCTTTAAAAACACAAACATCTCCTATATCCCCATGCACATAATGATCTTGTAAGTCCTCTCCACTGGATAACTGGTTAAATTCCTCATAAAAACTATCTTTAATAATAAAAGAAGACTGCTCCATGCAGCGGCTGCATTCTCCCTTGAACTGCACATGCCAGTTTCCCTTGATGAGCACGTTGGGTCGGACATAGGCGACCTGAAGATCAATATTCATGACAGGATCCTCGTCACCACCGTTAATTTCAAGCCTTAAAGACTCACTGTAGTGAAAAAACTTTCCCTCTTCCTTCTTAAGAACAGGGATATACAGCTTCATCATACCACTCCTTCAAGACTACGCCTAATTATATATGAGGGAGAACTTTTTTGTCAAGAATTAACGTTTATTCAGCAATACAAACTGACTCCCCACTATTTAGTGACTCCGTCAACGCCGTCCAGTGTTTTATCGCTAAAAGCGATGATTATACGGTTGGGGACGCATACAATGGTCTGGTAATTACGACTGATCCATCCTGTATGGGCACAAATCCCCCGGGGACATAGATCGAGATGAAGATGGAGCATACGAACCCTTCCTTTGCTTATTTCAAGAACGGCAGTATGTTCCTTGTTTTCCCCAAAAGGAAACGTAAACGTCTGTTCAGTTTCATCGTTAAACGAAACTTCCATAATAAACTCGTTATTAACATGAACGGTAATATATTTTTGTTCCATCCCTGCATCCAGACTAAAATTTAAGACAAATCCCACCAGGCTTACAGCTAGGACCAGTGCAATGAAAAATTTATCGTAAAATGTTAATTTCAAACTATCACCTCAATACTTTTAACTGCTTACTATTATAACCCAGCCAGCCCGGTAAAACAACATCCTGGTGCATTGTAAAAAAATGTATTGTAAAAAAATTAAGAAATCATTTTTTAATAATATTGATAATTTAAACATTTACTATTATAATAATACTATTAGCATACAATAGCAGAACCTTCAAAAAAGGAACTGGTTCTGACCAAGAAAAGGAGGCAGCAATCAATGGACTTATTACTCCTGTCTGATTATTTAGAAAAAGCAGCATCATCTTTTCCAGATAAAGAAGCTATGGTCTACAAAGAAAAACGGATCTCTTATGGGGAGTTCCTGACTAATGCAAAAAACCTGGCTAAATCATTTCTGGAAATGGGTGTAAAAAAAGGTGACAGGATAGCCGTGTTAATGCCAAACTGCCCCGAGTACCTTTATACTTATATGGCATCATCCCTTGTGGGAGCTGTTGTTGTTGGTATAAACCCTCTTTACAAAGGACCGGAAATAGCCTATATATTAAACAATTCCCTGCCAAAAGTTCTGGTGATGATCGACGAGCACCGACAGAAAAATTTCCAAAAAATGATTAGGGAATATATTTTTCCGGGAATTATTCCATACCTGGTACTTCATAATACCCAGCACAAAAAACCAATTATTCGAAAAACATATACACTTGATGATCTGATTTATCATGATAACGGTATCAAAGAAGAAAGGCTGGAGGAAAGAAAAAAACTGATTTCTCCCGATGACGGGATACTGGTAATTTACACATCTGGAACAACAGGAAAACCAAAAGGGGCCGTTCTAACCCACAAAAATATTATTTCAACAATTAGTGAAGAAGTAAGAGTATGGGAGATCTCTTCTGAAGATAGGATTTTGCTTCACCTGCATATCAGTCATATCGGAGGAGCATCAGAATTGTTTATTGCAGCTCTGATGAAAAGCGCTACCGTTGTAATCATGGACCATTTTAATCCTGTTGATGCTCTGGAATTAATCGCAAAAGAAAAGATTACCTTCCTTGGGCAGGTCCCCACTATGTTTACGATGATGCTTAATGTTTCAAAGTTCAACAAGTATGATCTGTCAAGTATTCGTATGTGTGCTGTAGCTGGTGCGCCGACACCACCTGATTTGATGATGAAATTATTTACTATCGGAAAAGGAAATGTAAGGACAGCTTATGGACTGGCAGAAACATCAGGCCTGGTTACATACACTTCCTCTGATGACCATCCTGATAAACTGATGGAAACCGTTGGAAAGCCGGCAAAAGGTTTTTCTATCAAGATTGTAGATGAAAACCGGGTTGAACTTCCTGATGGCGAAACAGGCGAAGTAGCCATCAAAGGAGATGGCGTAATCAAGGAATATTTTGAATTACCTGCTGAGACCGAAAAAGTAATTGATAAAGATGGATGGTTCTATACAGGGGATATGGGCATGAAAGATAAAGACGGCTACCTCAGATTGATCGGTAGAAAGAAAGACATGATTATTACAGGTGGCTATACCGTCTATCCTTTGGAAATTGAAAATAAATTAATGAGGCATCCCCAGATCCAACTGGCGGCTGTTTGCGGTGTTCCCAACCCAGTTCTGGGAGAAACGGGCAGAGCATATATCGTCACGAGTGATGTAAACAACCTTAAACAATCAGAAGTAATCTCTTTTCTTGAAAAATACCTTGCAGAATATAAAATTCCTGAACAATTCGTTTTTAGAAAGTCTCTTCCTTTAACTCTCACGGGCAAAGTAGAAAAAAGAACCTTGCAGGAAGAAATCGCCAATGAAGGCTAATTTCCGCAAGAAGCATAGTGTTTGCTAAACTTGCTGGCAAGAAGCATGTGACTTTTTCATCACCTTCCCAGCGCCAAACGAAACGTCCCCATGGCTTCTATAGTGAGAGGCGGAGATCGTCTGGCAGCTGACATCCAGTCAGCTGCCAGACGATCTATTATTATACTAATAAAGCTTGTATGTTGCGCTTCCCAGAGCCACCAGATCTTCCTCACAATACAGATATGCCTGACCAAATGCCACTGACCCCTGCCTGTGAATTACTTCTCCCTCCACTTTAACAATTCCGCTCGTTACCGCCCGAAAATAATTAACTTTTAGTTCTGTTGTAACAATTCCTTTAACTTCCTCGCTGCTTAACAAAGCGCAGCCCATGGCAGCATCTACAAGCGAAGCAATTACCCCCCCATGGAGCGTACCCATTGGGTTAACTAAATTTTCTCTCCAGGCTAAAAGCAGCCTTGAACGTGGATATTTAGCTTCATCTATTATTACCCCTAATAATTTTAAATAAGGTGATGCAATCAGTTCTCTCCGTGTATTCATCTTTTCAATAACTCCTGTGTTAAGTATTTTCCATCTCTTTGGTGGCGGAAAGCCTGGGTATTTCCAGAACGGTAACGCTGGCTTCTGCAGTAGGTCTTTTTGGCCTTTTCATTATTTATTGGCCCCGTTCACCCCTATACGTGTTTCTCTCCATTATGACTCCTTTTCCTGACTACTGACTACTCAAAAATTAATTATTTAACTATTAGAATTGATTTCTTGCTGCAGTGAGCAACATGGTTGCTTACGCTGCCCAGAATAAATTCTTTAAGACCTCCTAAACCTCTGCTTCCCATAATAACAAGATCATAATCTCCCTTATCCGCAATCTGGCAGATTACTTCCCCGGGATGACCATGAAGGTAGATTGTTTTTACCTCCATATCATTTTCCCGGAAAACTGCTTCCGTTTTTTTCAAAATTTCTTTTGCTGAATTTTCTGCCGTTTCTTTCATGCTCTGTTCCAGCATTAACATTTGGTCCGAAGCAAGGCCTGCATGATAATTGAAGAGGGGAATTTCGTGTGCGACAGTAAGAACAGTTACTTCTGCATTTAAAGGTTTTGTAATTCTTATAGCCTCGCTTACTGTTCGAAAAGAATGCTTTGACCCATCGGTCGTTACCAGAATTTTTAACATAGTTTCATCCCATCCCTTTCCCTAAAAAGTTTTTAGTCAGTACATTCTCTTTGTAATATATAAATCCTTCACAGACTGCTCAGCTTTTAAATTTCTTTTATAAATTCACTTATTCCGAGTTTATTTTCCAAATGATTTCGCCGTCTATTCTGAGTACTGAGTAGTTCCTTTTAGGTTAGGACCCGGTTAGGAGTTTGAGCAAAGTTTCTTTTCTTGGAATATTTTGTTAACCGTACCACATGAAAAGCCTCCATACTATCCTAACATTAAAATATTCAATGAGGTGTTCCATGGTCCAAATCCATTGCCCTTAAAAAAGAAATTATCTCCCTGCAAAAAGATGGGAGGTCACTTGGGACTCGGGCTGTGATGATATTATTATCCACAACTGTTTCCTCATCCAGGTAGAGGGCACCAGCATTAACAAGATCATCCTTTATAGAGTAAAAACAGGTTGCCCGGCGCCCAGACATAATTCCTGCTGATATTAGCACCCACGGACCGTGACAGATAGATGCAATTAACTTTCCGGCGTCATTCATTTCCCGTATAAATTGTAAAATTTCAGGATAACGCCGCAGCTTATCAGGAGCATAACCTCCAGGTATAATTACCCCGTGAAAATCTTTGGATTTAGTGAGCGTTGTATCCGTATCAGCTTTCACAGGATAGCCATTTTTTCCCAGATACTCTTTTTTACCTCCCGGCGCAGCGATAATAACCTCAATACTCTCTTCCAATAAACGGTAATAAGGATACCACATTTCCATCTCTTCGTAGAAATCATCCACGAGAATGAGAACTCTCATAACTTTTCCTCCTTTTCACGTAGATTATAAGCCTCGCTCATTATAATAACATATTTTTTTCTATATGTTTAGCGCGCTATAGTTTTAGAAACGACTGAAGAATTTGCAAAAAATACTGTTCAACAATCCTAAAGTAAGTTAAAATACTTTCAAAGAAAGGTGGTTGGTTCAAACTCATGTTTTTTAGGAAAGCCACAATGTCGGATGTAGAAACGATGGCATCTTTAATTAATTCTTACGCCGGGGAGGGGCTAATGCTTTCAAGAACGATACCTTCCCTGTATCAAAAAATCAGGGACTATACTATCATCGAAGAAGATGGCCTCATTATTGGTGTAGGAGGTTTGCATATCTTGTGGAAAGATATGTCTGAAATATGCTCCCTGGCAATCCACCCCCAATATATTAAGAATGGACTGGGACTGGCCCTTGTGGATAGGCTACTCCTGGAGAGTAAAGAAATTGGGGTGGAAAAAGTTTTTACACTGACTTACCAACCGGCATTTTTCGAAAAATGTGGATTTTCAAGGATAGACAAGGAAAATCTCCCTCAAAAAGTCTGGACGGAATGTGTCAACTGTCCGAAATTCCCGAACTGTGATGAAATTGCTTTAATCAGAACTTCACCTTAATATATTTGAAAATATTAAAGGGACTGTTTGTAACAGTCCCTTTTTTGTGTCCGCATTTTAGAAAAAGAAGTGTATAAATGAGCAATAATGGCAAGACCGATCATAGCGAGTATTACACCCGGTTGATTTAAATCTCCCAGTGTCACCTGAGTAGCAGTGCTACCTGTGATAATTCCATAAAGAAAGAAATACTAAAAGTGTTTCCACATTCCAAACACTGGTAGGAAGAACTTTTTGCATGCCAGCTAATCAGAAGGATAAGAGCAATCACAGTTAAGATCATCCATAGAAGGAAACCTATACCTCCAAATGGTAAGAAAAAATTACCCCCTGCTACCAGGAAAATAATAAAAAAAACAATATAAGTAATCGTCTTAAACCATCCTTTTTTTTGGGACCTCTTATTGCTCATCGGCAGTACTTCCTTTACTTGAATTTTCTTAAGATTAAATGTAATCTATTATAGCATATGAACAGTAAAAATTAATATCCTTACTAATAGGGAATATTATCTTATAATTTTAATTCAAAACTTTCACTTGACAGAAAACTTCACCCAAATTATAATAATTATTAAGAATTATCAAAATGCTTAAATAAGGACAGCTTATATTTTCTGTAGTATTATCAAACAAATAAACTTAAAGGAGTGCTCTGAATGCCCGCAGGCGAAATGATGACAACAGCTCGAGACTGTATTATTGAAATTGAAAAGAAAATTACGGGGCAGGAAAGGAAAGAGTACTGGACCAAAAAACTGGAACTTTTTACGAAACCTGATGCATTAGTCTCAACGGTTGAAATAAATGATGCCAAGAAAGGATACGCTGCAATCCATCTCTTCCTTAATGACAAGAATCTGATGGTAGCCGCAGAAGCTGACGGCAAATTATGTGGTTTTATGTTTGGGCATATCAAGGAAGGTGAATTTGGATCGGGCGCAGAGTCATGTTGGATGGAAATACTTGGTGTTGACCCAAAATTTCAGGGTAAGGGTATAGGCAAGCAAATGGCGAAAACTTTTTCAGAACAGCTCAGAAAAATGGGTATTAATACTATATATACGCTAGTAAATTGGCAGGACACAAAACTTATCCCCTATTTTACATCCCTGGGTTTTGTCAGGGCAGACTTTATGGCATTACAAAAGGAATTATAAGTTATGGAAACCCATGGCAGGTGAGATGATATTTACTCTGTATTATAGATTTGATTATAACGCTTGTAGGTCTGCTCCACCTTTATTACAAAAGAACGTGTCTCAGGAAAAGGAATATTTGTCAGGCTTTCCCTACTGCCATCCCATATTCCTTCCTGTAACCACCGCCTAACATGCCCTCTCCCCCCGTTATAAGCTGCAAGGGCAACATAAGGATTGCCGTCAAACTGGCGAAAAAGATCACCCAGATACCAGGTTCCAATGGTAATATTAATATAAGGATCAAATAAATTTTCTTTTGAAAAGTTCTCCAAACCTATCTGTTCAGCTGCCCATAATCCTGTTTCAGGCATTACCTGCATTAACCCTCTGGCCCCTTTAGCTGATTCTGCATTGTCATTAAAACTGCTTTCCACCCAGACAACAGCGGCTATGAGCAAGGGATCAAGGTTATTTTTTTTAGCTTCTTCAACGATAACTTCCCTGTAAGAAAATGGATAAACGAATCTTCCTATGTAATTGGCCTGGGTAATAAATAAATACAGCATCAATAAAAATATAAATAGATACAAGAGCCTATGCCCTATCTTTACTTTAGACAGTTAAAGCACCTCTTACTATTCAGGCATTCAGAATCAGAATGCCCTAGAATTTTTTTCCAATGTTCTGCCTTTTCTCTCATTCTTACTTCTGTCTCCTGACTCCTGTATAGTTTCTATCTTTTAATTTTTTCCACAGTAAATTAACCTGTTCTTCCAAAATCCCCTCCGCACCATCATTATAAATAACATAATCTGCTGAGTTTATCTTTTTTTTCAGTTCGAGCTGGGAGCGGATACGGCAGATAGCTTCATCCCTGGTCATTCCATCTCTATCTCTGAGCCTTTTTATCTGAATATCCTCACTGCAGGCCACCACAATAATAAAATCAACCATATCCTGGAAACCAGCCTCAAAAAGAAGTGGAATATCCCATATCTGGATACGGTCAGAATAGCTTTCTTCAAGCTCATGACTTCTTTCCATAAAAAGCCCGCTCACACGGGGATGAATAATAGCATTTAGTTTTTGAAGATGCAGATCGTTCTTAAATACAAGCCCTGCAACCCGCAACCTATCCAGGCTGCCGTCTTCACACAATACATCCTCTCCTAACCAGTCGACGATTTCCACCCATGCTGGCTTGCCCTGTTCAACCAATTCTCTGGCTAATTGGTCCGCATCTATTAACAAAGCTCCCTTATTAACCAGCATCCGGGCCACTGTAGATTTCCCGCATGCAATTCCACCTGTTAATCCTACCTTAAACAATCCTGGAACCACCTTCTTCCTATTTTTTGGTCTCATTCATCTTAGAGTATATTAAATATATTCAACAAAATCAACAATCCATTTACAAGTTAGAGCAGCTGCCATATTCCAATGGAAATTAAGAGCAGCCCTGGCAGTGCAAATCCCCTTTGTTTTAACCAACTATTCATTACATGGGATCCCACAGACAAACCGATAAAAACAAAAGCAACACAGGCAGCAGCAACAAACGGAACAACCCAGAGAGAAAAGCCGGACATAGCCGCCCCGAATCCCGCTCCAAAAGCGTCCATTCCCAGTGCTCCCCCTAAGATAATAGATTCTCGCGGATCTATGGTCCCGGACCAATTGGCATCAGCCAGATTTGGATCTCTCATAACCTGCATGACAACTCCCAAAAAAGGAATACGCAGGCGCAGCAATGGCTGGCTGGAGTCATTAATACCCATATGATTCATGTAATTGCGCCAGCCCTGAAGGAGCTGCCAGCAACCAATGGAGATAAGGATGAGGCCTCCTAACATTTCGGTTCTTGAGAGTGGGAGTAACTCTGCTATAAATTGACCGGCTGTCATAGAAATACTCATCATAACCGCTGTACAGAGGGCGATGATAATTACTGAGAGAGCAGTAATCCTGGTACCACGTACCCCATAAGCGATTCCTACACCCATACTGTCAAGGCTTACTGCGATAACGAGAAGTATAGATGTCAAAGATGCGCTGGCATCTCCGGTCAAAAGAGGCGCTTCGCTTGCGAGGCCAAATAGCCACAAGAGCACTCCACCTGTCAACATCGTATGTATTCCCCCTTAACACTAGGTAGAGCCTGAACAAATTCAAAATAAATCTCAGGGTCGTAATCTATGTTATGAAAGGCTTGGAAATTAGGTGAAAAAAAACCCCGGGTTAATCCCCGGGGAAAGTTATCGCCTAAGTTTAAAATCACGGTAACTATTTAAAAGTTATTTTTTGGTGCCTGTATATAAAAATTCAGAGAGGCTGGCAGCTGGGACAGATATATGTGCCGCGGCCTGCAATAACTATACGCTCAAGAAGACACTTACATCGGACACAGGGTTCTCCCCCCCTCTGGTAGACCTTTAGTTTTTTCTGAAATTCGCCCTCATTCCCCCAGAGGTCCCTGTAATCGGAAAAACTTGTACCTCTGAACAAGATTCCTTCCTTTAAAGTATGACAAACTGCATTGAAAAGATATTTCTTCTCCCCGGAGCTCAGGTTGTTTACTTTCCTTGACGGATGAATCCCTGCCATGAAGAGAGACTCATCTGTGTAGATATTTCCCAAACCTGCAATGTTTCTTTGATCCAAAAGAAAAGATTTAATCATACTATTAGGTCTCTTTTCAAGTATCTTCAAAAACAATTCTTCAGAAAATTCATCTTCCACAGGATCGGAACCTAATAAAAAAGATCGCAATTGTTCACCTTTCTCATAGAGGGTAAAAGTCCCAAATTTTCGGATATCCTCAAAGTGTAGCTGCTCGCCGTTTTCAAAATAAAATATTACCCCTGTATATTTACCGGGACTGACTGGAACAGAATGGAAAAGCAGGCGGCCAGTCATACGTAAATGTATCTCTAAAACTGTATCGCCGCTTAAAAAGATAAGGATATACTTTCCTCTTCTTTTCACCTGGCTAATAATTTTTCCACAAATTTGCCTGCGAAAATCCTCGGGCTTCGCGCCTCTTAGCATTTGAAAAAACAAAAAATCTATGCTCTTGATTAATTTACCTGTAAGGCACTCTCTCAGGTCTCTTACGATACATTCCACTTCTGGCAGTTCGGGCAAGGAATCTAGCCTCCTTCAAGGGGATACAGATTATACCAATCAGTTCCTACTTTTAAATCCACTTTTAATAATACAGAAAGAGGCAGGACACCCTCCATCAAAGTTTTAACCGTTGAGGAAACCTCATCCAGTTCCTCTGGAAATACATCAAAGATAAGTTCATCATGAACCTGGAGAAGCATAGTAGTCCGAAGTTTCTTTTCATCCAGATATCTATCTATGGAAAGCATTGCTGCTTTAATTATATCCGCTGCAGAGCCCTGGATTGGCGTATTACGGGCCATTCTTTCAGCAAAACTTCTGCGGGTAAAATTAGAATGATTAATGTCCGCCAGACAGCGTCTCCTATTCATTAAAGTAGTTACATATCCTTTAACTCTGGCCATTTTAATACAATCATGAATATATGTTTTTACACCTGGATAATGCTCGAAATAGGTATTAATATATTTTTTTGCCTCAGCTCTGGAAATATGAAGATCCTGAGAAAGGCCATAATCACTAATACCATATATAATGCCGAAATTTACTGCCTTTGCAGCGTTTCTCATAAAAGGAGTTACATCCTCAAGGGGAACATTAAACACTTCAGCAGCAGTACGTGTATGAATATCCTGGTTTTTACTAAATGCATCAATTAAATTGGCATCTCCGGAAAGATGGGCCATTATTCTCAGTTCAACCTGTGAATAATCAGCTGATAGGAGCAGGTTCCCCTCTGATGAAGGCCTGAAGGCATATCTTAAACGCCTGCCCTCTTCCAGCCTAATAGGTATATTTTGCAAATTCGGATCCCTGCTGCTCAGCCTCCCAGTTGCTGTAACAGCCTGATTAAAAGTTGTATGGATTTTACCCGTTGAGGGTTTAATCAGGGAACGCAGCCCTTCAAGATAAGTTGTTTTTATTTTGCTTATCGTCCGGTATTCAATAATTTTTGCAGCTATTGGATGACTGGCGGACAGCTCCTGCAAGACCCGGGCATCCGTTGAAAAACCTGTCTTAATACGACGTAAAACAGGAAGCTGAAGCTGCTCAAAAAGAACAAAACTTAACTGTCGGGGCGAGTTTAGGTTAAAATCCATTCCGGCCAGTTCAATAATTTCTTTTTCCAGTAATAACAAGGTATCATCCATCTGCACAGCGAGTTTTTCCAAAACATCTTCCTTTACCAGAATACCTGTTAATTCCATTTTCGCTAAAACAAAAACAAGAGGTAATTCCAGTTCAAAGAAAAGCTTCTTTAACTCACTCGCCTCCAGGCATTTCAAAAGAACTCCTTTTAAATTAAAAATATTTCTGGCACAAAAACTGAAGAATCTGAAAGTATGCTTTTTCTTTTCCTCTTCATCCAAACCCTTTTCTTCCTCAGGGACCTGCAAACAAAGATATTCCTCAAATAACACAGACAAGTTGTATGCCGGACGATCCGGTTCGATTAAATAAGCGGCCAAAAGGGTATCAAATAATCCAGATCGAATATGAATATTTTTTTTAGCCAGATATTTTACAAGAGGCTTTAAATCATGAGTAATGAAAGTATTTAATGGGTTTTCAAAAATGGGTCCCATAACCCTAAGAACTTCATGAAGAGGCAATTTTAAACCGTCCATAGGAATATAATAAACATCATCCCCCCCTGGTGAGAAAAAAAAGCCCGCATCATTCTCCCGGGACGAGATTCCCACTGCAAGTAGTGAAAAAAATCCACCTTCACCTTCACAAAGAGCGTTACATAATTTCTCAAGATCTTTTATATCCTCAAGGTGTTGATACCAACCCCCACCTCTTTGATCATCTTTTACAGCATTCTGAAATGAATCATTGTTGCTTGCTTCATCCCAAAGAGAAGACTGCTCAAAAATATCTTTTGATTCTTCCTGTTTTTTAGAAACTGATAATGTAACATTAGACCTTAAACCGGACAATTCAGGTATTTTTGCCGCAAGATTATTAAACTCCAGCCTTTTGAAGATTTGATATAACAATTCCCAATCAGGCGTTTCATAACGGGAGTCTTCCAACTGAAAAGCAATAGGGACATCCTTCCTGATAGTTGCCAGTTCCTTACTTAGCAGAGCCTGTTCAGAATAAGCAGAGAGACTTTCTCCTAATTTACCAGGTATATTATTTACAGACTCAATTACCCGGAGAAGAGAGCCGTACTCCTTCAAGAGCTGTAAAGCTCTTTTCTCACCGATTCCCGGTACGCCTGGTATGTTATCGGAGCTGTCACCTTTCAAAGCCTTAAAATCTATCCACTGCAGTGGATCGAGGCCATATTTATCAAGCAGCTTTTCCAGATTAAATTCTTCAAGCTGACTTATACCTTTTCTGGTAATCAAAATCTTAATCTTTGGAGAAAGGAGTTGGTATGCATCGGCATCAGCAGTCACAATATATGTATCCAGACCACAGTGTTCCCCAGCTGCTGCCAAAGTACCAATGAGGTCATCGGCTTCATAACCCTCCAGTTCATAAACAGGAATACGAAAAGCATCCAGAATCTCTTTAATCAAGGGCATTTGTTCTTTCATTTCCAGGGGAGTCTTTTCTCTTGTGGCCTTATACTCAGAAAAGGCGTGATGTCGAAATGTAGGTGCCGGGTAATCAAAAGTTACTAAAAGATAATCCGGGGATTCATCTTTGATCAAGCGCAGCAGCATATTGGTAAAACCAAGTACTGCATTCGTATGCAGGCCTTTTTTTGTTTGCAGTTCCAGGGGCAGGGCAAAAAAAGCCCGATAGGCCAGGCTGTGACCATCCAGAATTAAAAATTTGTCTGCGCCTTTACCTCTTTCCATTTTTTTTGTACCCCCCAATTGATAAAATATCTTCTCGAGCTTCCTTATTATACCATTTACCGGGCCTATTATCAAAAAGGAGCAGGTTTAAACCTGCTCCTTCAAAACTTGTCCGATTCTCAGGCAAACCCTTTCATGAGGTTAACCATTTCAATCGCCCCCAGGGCAGCGTCCCATCCCTTGTTTCCTGCTTTTGCGCCAGCTCTTTCGATAGCCTGTTCAAGTGTATCGCTGGTAATGATCCCAAACATCACAGGTATTTCACTTTCCAGTCCAACCATGGCTATTCCCTTAGCCACTTCGGAAGCAACAAAATCAAAATGGGGAGTGTTACCCCTGATTACTGCACCGAGGCACACAATTGCATCATAACGGCTGCTCTTTGCCATTTTTTTAGCTAGAAGAGGAATTTCAAAAGCACCAGGAACCCAAAATATTTCCATATCTTCTTCCCGGGCCTCATGCCTTTTTAGAGCATCTAGGGCGCCGGAAAGAAGTTTGCCGGAAATAAATTCATTAAAACGGCTTACAACCAGACCAAAACGAAATCCTTCGGCGTTAAGATGCCCTTCAAATTGCTTTACCATTAACTGCACCGCCTTTAACTCTGTTTTATGCAACTTTCATTGGTTAAAAAATGTCCCAGCTTTTCTTTTTTTGTCTGTAAATAATATTTGTTATGAACACCTGGAACAACTTCTATGGGAACACGCTCCGTAACAGTCAATCCATAACCTTCCAGGCCCTTAATTTTCCTGGGGTTATTCGTGAGAAGGCGCATCTTACCTACACCCAAATCAACCAATATCTGCGCACCCAAGCCATAATCGCGAAGATCAGCAGCAAAACCCAGTTCCTCATTAGCTTCCACAGTATCTTTACCACAATCCTGCAGGTGATACGCTTTTATTTTATTTATCAGGCCAATCCCGCGTCCTTCCTGGCGCATGTAAACCAGTGCACCCATACCTTCTTCACTTATCTGCTTCAGAGCCTGGGAAAGCTGGATTCCGCAATCACATCGCAAGGAATTTAAGACATCACCTGTAAAACATTCTGAATGTACCCTTACCAAAACGGGCTTATCTTTATCAATCTCCCCCTTGACCATGGCCATATGAACTTTATCATCAACGGAGTTATCATATACAATAAGCTTAAAATCCCCATAAGCTGTAGGCAGTAAAGTCTCTGCAGCTCTCCATACAAGCTTTTGTTTCTTCATACGATACTGGATAAGGTCGGCGATAGTGATGATCATTATCCCATGCTCCCTGGCAAATTCAATTAGCTGGGGCACTCGCGCCATGGTTCCATCTTCGTTTAATATTTCACAGATAACCCCTGCCGGATTAAGGCCAGCCAGTTCAGCGAGATCGACAACTGCCTCCGTATGACCCGCCCTGCGTAAGACTCCACCCTCTTTGGCCTTCAGAGGGAATATATGCCCCGGACGCGTGAAATCAGAGGAATCTGCTTTGGGGTCAATCAGCTGTTTTACTGTCATTGCCCTTTCAAAGGCTGATATACCCGTAGTAGAACCTTTGGCATCGACGGATATTGTAAAAGCAGTATCACGGCTGTCAGTGCTGTGAGAGACCATAGGCGGCAAATCCAGTTCGTCAATACGCTGTGCCGATAGGGGAACACAAACAAGGCCGCGACCGTAGCGGACCATAAAATTAATTGCTTCCGGTGTGACCATCTCCGCCGCCATGACAAGGTCTCCCTCATTTTCCCTGTCTTCGTCATCTACTACAACGAGCATTTTACCTTTTTTAAAATCTTCAACAGCCTCTTCAATTGTATTAAAACGGTGCAATTATTTCACCCCTTCTACCTGCTATAAATAATCGACTTTAGCCTAAAGAAACCCCTGCTTTTTCAAAAGGTTAGATGTGATACCATCTTTTTCCGGATAATCGTCTGTTGAGGAAGAATCCCTTTGTAATAACAATTTTTCAAC
Source organism: Bacillota bacterium (assembly GCA_030656575.1). Classification (GTDB taxonomy): domain Bacteria; phylum Bacillota; class Dethiobacteria; order DTU022; family UBA8154; genus JAUSPO01. Next base: position 40,814 of record JAUSPO010000047.1, on the reverse strand, counting down.
ATATTTTCCAAGCATATCAGCTTCAAGGTTAACCCTGTCCCCGGGTTTTTTATACCCCAAGGTAGTTAATTTTGCTGTATGGGGTATAAGGGAAACACTGAAATTATCCTTATCTACGTTTACTACTGTTAGGCTTACACCATCTATTGCAATGGACCCTTTCTCCAACACATAACGTGTAACCTGGTTCCCTGCACTAATAATCTTGATCTGGGCGTTACCTTCCCTTTTTTCGGAAATAATAATTCCTGTCCCGTCTATGTGGCCGCTTACAAAGTGTCCGCCGAGACGACCTCCCATAGTTAATGCCCTCTCTAAATTTACCTTCTCCCCTGCCTTAAGTTCATGCAAATTTGTTTTGCGCAGAGTTTCAGGCATTACATCGGCATAGAAAGCAACAGGGGAAATTTTTGCTACCGTCAGACAGACTCCATTAACGGCAATACTATCCCCTTCTTTAATATCCTCCATAACTTTTATTCCCCTGATTAATAAGGCAATGCTGTCCTTATAGTGCTGCCGACCTAATATTTCCCCTAATTCTTCCACTATCCCTGTGAACACTTTCTTCCCTCCTCACAGGGTAACCAATAATTAAAATATCATTATCCAGTTGTTTCATTTCCATGTCCTCAACAAGCCAGGACTCATTAATATCATCAATACCATGCCCCTCCATTGGAGTGGGAGCACTCCCTCCTCCAAAAAGAAAAGGAGCCATAAAGAAATAAATCTTATCGATGAGATGTTCTTTTAGGAGTGAAAAATTTAAGGTTCCTCCTCCTTCTACAAGGAGTATACTAATCTCTTTTTCTCCAAGTGCCCACATCAGCCTACATAAATCAACCTGCTCCTCTTTAGCGGGCAAAGCTAGAATCTCCACTCCACAAGATTGTAAAGCAACCAATTTTTCTGTTGGCGCAAGATTTGTAACAGCCAGAATGGTTTTCGTCTCCGGGGCGGTTTTCACTATCCTGGATTCTAAAGGAAGTCTGCCCTTACTATCAACGATAATGCGTACAGGGTTATGATCACTTTCGCCCTCTAAACGGGCTGTAAGCTGAGGATCATCCTGCAGGACAGTATTAATCCCCACCATGATTCCATCAGATATGGATCGCAGCCTGTGAACAAATTTACGGGATTTTTCACCGCTTATCCAGCGTGATTTCCCCGTTCTTGTAGCTATCTTCCCATCAAGTGTCATCGCTGTCTTAACGACGACGAAAGGCATCTTTGATGTTATATATTTAAAGAATACCTCATTCAGGCGCTTGGCTTTATCTTCAAGAACGCCTGTTTTTACTTTAATACCTGCATCCTGAAGCTTACGAATGCCACTACCGGAAACCAACGGGTTGGGATCAACAGCTGCTACAACTACTTTTCGAACCCCAGCCTGGATGATAGCATTCACACACGGCGGTGTTCGACCATGATGAGAGCAGGGTTCGAGGTTCGTATATAATACAGCCCCCCGGGCCTTTTCCCCTGCCTCCCTCAGCGCAACGATTTCGGCATGCAAATCTCCTGCCTTTTTGTGGAAGCCCGTACCAACAACCTCCCCGCTTTTAACCAGAACCGCTCCCACCATTGGGTTGGGGTTAGTTTTCCCGAAACCCTGACGGGCAAGGTCAAGAGCCATCCACATATAACGTTCGTCTGATTCCATCTGGCTTTTCCTCACCTCTTAAAACTAATTTGATTCAATTATATCACAAAGATTTTTTTTCTTAAACATCCTTTTCCTTTACAGGAAGCAGTTTAAAAGCGGTTATCAGTTTAGATGGTTCAGGGGCCTTAAAAAGAGCAGAACCTGCCACAAGAACTTCTGCGCCTGCTTTCAGAACATGAACATAGGTATGCTCATTAATACCGCCATCAACCTGTATATCCAGAGAAAGACCCCTTCTCCTTTTTTCCTCTGCAAGGGCTTTAATCTTTGGCAGAACCGAATAAATGAATTCCTGCCCTCCAAAGCCGGGATTAACAGACATAATTAAAACAAGATCCAGTTCATCCAGAACATATTCAAGGCAATTCAGAGGTGTAGAAGGATTTAAAGCCACACCTACCTTACAGCCCATCTCTTTTATACTTTGGACTACTCTATGGAGGTGAGTGCATGCTTCAGCGTGAACAGTAAGCATCTGAGCTCCTGCCTCGTAAAAATCACCTAAAAAATCTCCGGGATTTTCAACCATGAGATGAACATCCAGAAAAAGACTTACCCGTCCACTCAGAGCCTTAACTACGAGAGGACCCATCGTAATATTTGGCACAAAATGACCATCCATAACATCTATATGAAGCCAGTCCGCTCCGGCATCTTCCATACGTTTTACTTCATCCAGAAGGCATCCAAAATCTGCTGAGAGTATAGAGGGTGCGACCCTAACCATCTATTACCATTCCCCCTTTAATAGATCTTCTCCATTTGTTGAACCTCTTTTAGAAAAGTAAGGTAATGATTATATCTCCACAACGCCATTTCCCCTTTTTGAACAGCTTCTTTCACAGCACACTGGGGCTCGGCACTATGAAGACAACTTTTAAAACGGCAGGAATCCCGATAAGTCAATATTTCCGGAAAAAAAGAAGAAAGCTCCTGAGAAGAAAAACCCTTCAAATCCAACCTTTGAAAGCCCGGAGTATCGACTAAAAAGGTATCTCCGTCAAATTTTATCAATTCCACATGACGTGTTGTATGTTTTCCTCTTTCAGTCTTTATGCTCACAGGTGCGGATGCTAGCTCAAGGCCGGGTTTAAGTTTATTAATAAAGGTAGATTTCCCAACTCCTGAAGGCCCTGTAAAAACACTCACCTTGTCCTTCAACTTAATATAAAATTCATCCAAGCCCTCTCCTGTAACTGCACTTGTAAAAATGACACTGTAACCGCAACCTTCGAGTGTTTTTTTTACTTCTTCTATTTTTACTTTTTTATCTTTATTCATCGTTTCGAATAAATCAATTTTGTTAAAACATATGACAATATGAAGCATGGCAGCCTCAGCAGAAATCAAAATCCTGTCTAAGAGAACAAGGTCCATATCGGGTTTTGCCGCAGCCATAAAGATTACAGCCTGGTCAACATTAGCCACAGAAGGCCTTAAAAGAAAATTTTTCCTGGAATAGACCTTTTCAATAACTCTTTTAATAGGATCTGCCTCAACAATATCACCTACCATCAGAGAAACATCAATATCTTTGAATTTTCCCCTTGCCCGACAGGTAATTACCTCACCTAAGGGACTCCGGACAAAGTAAAAACCACCCTTTGCCTTTACTAAGCGTCCTTGCAGCAATACTCCCCCTCTTTTTATTCCTCTTTTTGTCCGGGCATGAGACCGGTTACTATCCTTATTTTATGGAAATCTCTTCGTATCTATAATGTGATATTCCGTATTTCTCAGTTCCATGAGCACAACCCTGCCAGAGCCAACTCCCGAGGTGCTGATTATGCTACCCTGATATGCGCCTTCGAACACAACTCTGGTCCCTTCTTCATCTTCCACATATAATTTAATAACCTGGCCGACAGGTACCTGGGGATATACATCGATAGGATATGTTTTAAACGTACCCGGCTCCCTGCCTTTACTGACAATAAGATCGACTGGATCACCCGCCTGGACCATGTCACCGGAAGCAGGATACTGTGAGATAATTTGCCCTTCAGCAAATTCCTCGGAATAATCATCGTCCAGATTTCGAATCACAAGACCATAAAGATTAAGCCATTCTTTTACATCTTCAAGTATCCATCCATTAAAATTACGAAGAGAAAAGGGTCTTTTACCTTCGCTGACAAAAACAGTAACAGATTCTCCCCTTGTTAAACGAAAATCATTCCCAGGATCTTGTCTGATAACATAACCGGGCGCTACATCATCATTATATTCAGGGGAAACAATTATATCTAAACCGATATCATCCAACATAAGGCGTGCCTCCAGTTCTGTTCTACCGATCAGATAAGGCACTTCTGCTAAATTTGGGCCAAGGCTTAGCACAATTTCAATAACTCTTTCCTTCCTGACGGTCCTTTCCAGAGGAGGATCATGAGAGACAACAGAATCAGCCGGGATAGTATCACTATTAACACTTCTTACTACCTTATAACCCAAACCGAGAGTAGTTAGCTCCCTCTCCACCTCTTCCATACTTAAGCCAACTAGATCAGGGACAGTGACCTCCGGCACTATCAGGAAGTTGCTGATATATCTGTAGCCAATTACAAGAGTCAGTAACACAACTGCCATGACTGCACCAAAAATCAAAAACCTTTTCAAAGAAAAGCCCTTCTTTTTCATCTTTCTCCCCTGCACCTCGCTGATATAGTCATTATCTTCCCTTTGATACTCATATGACTGCAGCCTCTTTAAAAGGGAATTACTAAGATAATTTCCGTTTTCCCGGGTTTTAAGCCATCCTTCTAAATCATCCCGAAACTCTATTGCGCTACCGTATCGCAAGGTTGGATCTTTACGCATAACCCTTATCACAATCAGGTCTAACGCGTGAGAGAGCCCCGGAACCAGTTTCCCAGGTGGAACGGCTTCCTCCTGCATATGCTTCAAAGCAATGGATACAGGGCTTTCTCCCGAAAAGGGAACTTCACCCGTTATCATTTCATAAAGGACAACACCAAGAGAATATAAATCGGATTTCTGATCAGCAGCATTTCCTCTGGCCTGTTCCGGCGAGGAATAGTAGACGGAACCCATCATTGATTTACCATATGTGATTGTTGCATCGACAGTTGCACTGGCGATTCCAAAATCAGTTACTTTAACTCTACCCTCAAAATTAATAATAATATTCTGTGGTTTTATATCACGGTGAATTACTTTTTGACTATGAGCATGAGCAAGAGCATCACATATTTGTAAAACTATCTGAACCGCCTCTTCCGGTTTCAGCGGACCATCCCGAATAATGATATCTTTTAAAGTATACCCGTCCACATATTCCATAATAATATAATGGATATTTTCTTCTTCACCTTCATCATATACGTTCACGATGGAAGGGTGAGACAGTTTTGCCGCTGCCTTTGCCTCCTGCTTAAAACGCCTCAAAAAATCAGGATCGCCGGCAAATTGTTCATAAAGTATTTTAACAGCGACAGGGCGGTTTAACTTTGTATCTATTGCACGGTAAACTCTGGCCATTCCGCCTTCGCCGATTTTTTCCATAATTTCATAACGATTCCCTAAAGTCTTTCCACACTTTTCCATAATAATATCTTCACCCTTTTTAACTTCAAATAATATGAATTAACACGAAGGTGATATTATCCGGACCACCAAGGTCATTAGCTTTCTTCAGTAGCTGATCGGCTGTTGTTTCCAGATCTGCGCCATTTATGATAATTTCCCGGATTTCTGCAGGCCTGAGCATCGTTGTTAATCCATCAGTGCAGAGCAGTACATAGTTCCCCGATTGTATCGGTTTAACGTAAAAATCGGTTTTTAATAGGGGGGCTGTTCCTAATGCCCTGGTGAGTAGATGACGCTGAGGATGATTATATACCTCTTCCGGTTTAATTTCCCCACTTTTTACCAATTCAGTTACCAGAGAATGGTCTTCTGTGATTTGAGAAAATCCTGATTCATAAAAAATATAAGCCTGACTGTCACCTATATGCCCTACAAGCAGCTCGTTATTTAAAAAAAAGGCCACAGTAAAAGTAGTGCCCATGCCCTTCAGGTTTGGTTGTTCATCCTGAACATCCAAAATTTTTTTATTAGCTTCAAGAATACAATCCTCTAAAAAATTCTGCATATATGTCAAATCAAAATGATTTAATTTTTCAGATACCATAGAAATATTAGTATCCAGTGTTTTTACAGATAATGAACTGGCTACCTCTCCAGCGGCATGTCCACCCATGCCGTCTGCCACAGCAAATATGTATGGCCCGATTTCAGTGGGAACATAAAAACGGTCTTCGTTTTTTTCACGAATAAATCCTGGGTGAGTACGGGCAGCAAACCTTAACATCTTCTTCCTCCTCGCATCTCCCACCTGTTTTTGTTAGTATAACAAAAACAGGTGAAAAAAGCAATGAAACCCTTGTAACATCAAGCTAAGGTGTGTGGGATTCCCATCGATGTTCAGCTTATACTAACTAATTCACTGATGGTTTTTTCCTGATTTTAGCCAGGAAAAAACCGTCAAGGTTCTGCTTGTGCGGCCAGAGAAAGAGCATACCTTCTTTTTTCTCCTCAGGCTTTAGTTCTTCAGGCAGAAGAGGGGAAAGCATGGCCGGCCGTGCTGATGGTTCTGATTCCAAAAATTTTTCAATAACATCAGTAGTTTCTTCCGGTTCAACTGTGCATGCACTGTATAACAAAACCCCTCCTGGAGAAAGAGCCCTAAAAGCTCCCTGCAGCAGTTCCATCTGGAGATGTGATAGGGATTTGATATCTTGCGGCTGCCTTCTCCATTTAAGATCCCCTTTTCGCCGAATTACTCCAAGTCCGGAACATGGAACATCAATAAGCACACGTTGGAATGTGCCATCTTTATGGGAAGGGATAGAACGGCCATCTATTTTTTCTATATTAATTATCTGAATTCCCTGGCGACGGGCTGCATCCTGGACAAGCCTGAGGCGGTGTGGGTACAGGTCGCAGGCAGCAATTTCACCCTGGTTTTGCATTAAGATTCCCAAATGTACAGTCTTACCACCGGGAGCACTGCAGAGATCAAGAACAGTTTCTCCCGGCTGTGGATTTAATAAAGGTGCCGCCAGCATGGAAGACTCTCCCTGAACCTGGAAAAGGCCTTCTCTAAAACTTTCAAGTTCAATAAGCTTATTGGAAAGCTTCAACTTTAGCCCCTCGGGGGCATAAGCGCAATCCTCTGCCTCCACACCTTCTGACGCCAGCACTCTTTTCAGCTCACTTCTTGAAATCCTCAGAGTATTGGCCCTGACCGTTAAAGGTGGCGCTAAATTACCAGCAGAACAAAATGCCTCAGCTTCCTCAAATCCGAAATTGTCTATCCACCTCTGAACCATCCATAAGGGATAGGAATAACGTAATGAAAGAAAAAGATCAGGGCTCTCGGACTTCAAGGGCCACGGCAGATCTTCTTTTATCTCAATTACCTTCCTTAATACCGCATTAACGAGGCCCGCAACCCCTTTGTGTCCAAAACGGTAAGCCAGTTTGACCGATTCATCAACAGCCGCAGAATCAGGAATACGATCAAGAAAGATCAGTTGATAGGTTCCCATCCTTAAAATATTTCTAATAGGTATTGTCATTTTCTCAAGAGGACGGTTTAAAGAGAGAGATAATATCCAATCCAGTGTATTCAAACGTGAGATAACGCCGTAAGAAAGCTCCGTTAAAAGAGACCGCTCCGTATTGGAAAGAGAGAGCTTTGAGATCGTTCTATTCAAAATTAGATTTATATATGCTTCCTTTTCTTCCACTTCCTGCAAAACACCGACAGCTGCCTCCCTGGCATTTATAACTTCAGAATGGAGAGTAGTGTTCTTTTTTTTTGAAGAAGGCATTTACTCACTCCTACTTATGTAATGGGGTGGTGAGTCGCTGAAGCAGAGTCTCCAAATTCAAGTGGCCAGCTCTTAACGGCTCAGCTCCGGCACTACGGCAACTTCCCCGTGGGAACTCCCATCCAGGTCGTCCACGGGCCTGCTGACATCCTGTCAGCAGAGTTACCTTCGTGCCTACGCTTTGCCGAGAGCTTATGGCCTCCTTGAACCAAGTCGTCTCTGCCAACAGCGATCACCACCTTCAATCTCTTCCTCTTAACAACAGCATCCGAAAAAGGTGAGCCAATGAAACCGCCAAAGCGGCTACGTAAGTTAAAGCTGCTGCATTAAGAACCTTTTTTGCTCCTGTCAGTTCCTCTCCCTGAAGGAAAGCCCCGCTTTCCAGTAAGGCAACGGCCCGCCTGCTGGCATAAGCCAATAAAGAAGAGGGGAAAAGCAGCCCTGGAGCCGAAGCTGGCCAGGGGAACAATAGAATTACGGATGCCAAGGGGAGCATAACCGTCGTCATGCTGCAAGGCATGACCAACCTCATGGGCAGCTATGCCAATGGCAGCCAGGGAGTTATCACGAAAAACCTGGGGTGACAGGCGGACCACTTTCTGACGAGGATCGTAATGGTCTGTCAAATGACCATCCGTCTGCACAACTTTGATATGCTCCAATCCTGCATCATTAAGAAGCGATCTCGCTACCTGCGATCCGGAAACAAGGTTACTGCCACGAATTCTACTGTAGCGCACATAGGCGCTTTTCACCCTATTCTGGGCATACATGGCAAAAAACATGGCAGGGATAAGGAAAATGATAAACCCCGTATCAAAAAACCACAAACCACCCATATTCTTAAGTAACCTCCTTTGGTTTTAAGGATAATTGATCGAGGACGTCTTGCAGATTCTTTAAGTCTACCCTTGTGTTATAGCATGGCCCCTGCGGCCTCTCATTAATTACACCGACAACCGGTAAAGGAAAAGTATCAAGAACCCCGCTTGAAAGATCCCTTTCACAAGCCACGGCAACCACAGTCCGCGGGCGGTGCCTTTCTACAGCGCGCCTGGCAAGGGTGCCCCCAGTGGCAACGACAACCCGAATCCCCCGTTCAGACGTGAATTGGAGAATATCAGCCATCTGGCAATCCCCACATCTCCGGCAGTTCTCTACGTCATGAGAAATTTTATATGTGCAGCTGTCGTTCTGAAGGCAATGGGGTAGAATCAGCAAAAGCTCACTTGCCTTGACTTCCACAGAACGTGCAGATACAAGCTGGTTATTAACTTCTATAAAAGATCGCTGGATCTTTTCCTGGGTAATGTGCATAAATCGTCCTATTTGCAGCACAATGGGATAAAGCAGCAGCAGTGTTTTGTCCATAAACCATTTAAAAGGCATAAAGGTGCGCTTTTTTAAAATTGTAAAAACTATGGCCAGTAAGCCGCATAGAAAAAGGAAAGACAAAATAAGAGCAGATATGGTTAACCCCAATGCAAATGTCCGGGAATAGATCGCATAAGGATACCTGACAAACACCAGGAGATACACTGCCAGGAAGAAAAGAAATAAAAGTGCTATCAGCAGTAAACCCAAAAAAGTTCTCTTCTTAATTGTATTATTATCTGGTAGAATTTTATTCAAATTTTTCGCCCACTTTCAAATCATTGCCTTTTAAAAAGTCCCGGGCACTCATTCTCCTTTTCCCTTCCGGCTGAAGTTCAAGGATTTTAAGCATTCCACGGCCTGTTGTTACTTCAATACAGTCTTTGTGCAAAAAACAGATTGTCCCGGATGTTTCGGGCACTAAGCATGGCTGCAAATTCCTTATATTTTGAACGGAAGCTCTCCAAATCTTCAATCTTTTACTTCTGAATATGGTAAAAGCTCCTGGTGCAGGATTAAGAGCCCTGACCAGATTAAATATCTCAGAAGCAGGTTTCTCCCAGGCAATTTTTTCATCTTCTCTGGAGATAGCAGGCGCATAAGATACCTTTTCCTCATCCTGAGAAATACAGGGAGCTTTCCCTTCATTCAAAAGGCCCAGGGCTTTATGCAGCTGGGCTGCCCCAAGTTCGGCAAGCCGGTCATAAAGGGAGCCAAAATTTTCCTCTGATCCGATACTTGTTTTTTCCTGTAGGATAATATCACCCGCATCCATCCGGGAAGACATGTACATCACTGTAACTCCTGTATATTCCTCTCCGGCCATCACAGCCCTCTGTATGGGCGCTGCCCCGCGGTAAGCAGGAAGCAGGGAAGGGTGAAGGTTAATACACCCCAAAGGAGGAAACTCAAGTACTGCGTTTGGTAAAAACATCCCAAAGGCCACATTAATTAAAACCTGGGGCTTAATTTCTCTTAAAACATTTAATAAATCATCCCTGTCGATCGGTTGAAATAAGTCCAGGTTATTTTTTAGAGCTTCAACTTTAACGGGTGTTGGAGTATTTTGTTTCATCCTGCCGGCAGGACGATCAGGCCTGGTAACGACCGCAAGTGATGACAGGTTGGCTGTAATTAATTTTCTGAGAGAAGGAAGCGCAAACTCTGGCGTTCCCAAAAATAGGACATTTAAATTCACAATGAAAACCTCACTAATTCCTTTTATTGCTTTGTTTCGAATTCCAAAATCTTCGTTCTCGCCGTTTTGTCTCATCCTGACTCCTGACTCCTGAGTTTCTGTTTTTCATTCATTCATTTTATTAATTTCCTCCTGGGTAAGCAGCCTGAGAGCCTTATCGATCAATACAATACCATGAAGGTGATCAATCTCATGCTGCAAAACCCTGGACATTAAACCCTGGGCATTGATTGTAATACTTTTTCCTGCCCTGTTCATTCCCTTAACCCCTAAGCGGTTAAACCGGGGCACTTCTGCATAAACACCCGGAAAGCTCAGGCACCCTTCAATATCCAGTTCTTCACCTTCGCCATTGATTATCTCAGGGTTAATAATTTCCAGAACCTTATCTTCATTTCGTACAACAATAATACTTTTGGAGATACCTACCTGAGGTGCGGCCAGACCTATGCCCTCGGCCTCAAACATCGTTTCGATCATATCGTCCAACAGATCCAAAAGTTGAGGTGTAAATCTGGAAACAGGAGCTGTTTTTTTTCGTAATACAGGGTCCATTTTTTTACGGATGTATCTCAAAGCCATCTATTTCCCCCCTTGTTGTTAATATTATAACATCATCAAAGGATTAAAATCTACTGTGACCCTCACGTCCCCCTTGATTTCTCTCCTAAAAGTGTGCAGCAACTCCCGTATCACTTTAAAATTTCTTTCCAGGTGGGCCCCCTTATAAAGAATATGATAACGAAAACGATCCTTAACCTTCTCCAGGGGGGCTGGAGAAGGCCCAAGTATTTCATCTGCGCTCACATTCAAAGGTAATAATCTCTCCATTAATAAGGACTTGAACTTTTCGGCAGATTCCTTTGCTTTACTTTGATGAGGAGAGCTGCAGTTAAAAAGAAGTATTTCAGAAAAAGGTGGATACAAAAGCTGCTTTCTCCTATTTAATTCTTCTTCAATAAAACTCAAGTAATCATGAGATGCTGCCGCCTTAATGCTGTAATGCCAGGGAGTAAAAGTCTGGATGATAACCCTTCCTTCCTGTTCCCCTCTTCCTGCCCGGCCGGCTACCTGTGACAACAATTGAAACGTTCTTTCCCCTGCTCGAAAGTCCGGCAGGTGTAAGCTGGTATCGGCAGCGATAACTCCTACCAAAGTAACACCTGGAAAATCAAAACCCTTTGCAACCATTTGCGTTCCAATGAGTATAGAAGCTTTTTTTTCCTTAAATGCACTTAGTACTTTCAGATAAGCTCCTTTTCCAGTCAGTGCGTCACTATCCATCCTAATTACCCCAGCTGTGGGAAAGATACTTTTTACTTCTTTTTCAACTTTTTGAGTCCCCAGGCCAAAGCTCCTGATAGACAGGCTTTTACAGTTCGGGCAGGAATCAAAGGTTGTCCTTCTGTAGCCGCAATAGTGACATTGAAGATGCTCAGGGAAAGAATGATAAGTTAAAGAAACAGAACAGGATGGGCACTGAACAACACAGCCGCACTGCCGACAAAGCTGGAAGCTGGAAAAACCGCGGCGGTTAAGGAAAAGGATCACCTGCTCATCCCGGGAAAGGGTTTCATTAATTGCTTTCCATAGTGTATGGCTAAAAATACCCTTGTTTCTGTTTTTAAATTCCCTGCGCATATCCACTACCTGAACTTTTGGAAGGTGACGCCCGCCAGGCCTCTCCGTAAGTTGCAGCAGCTTTACCTTCTTGTTTCTTGTCTCCAAATAGCTTTCCAGTGAAGGAGTGGCACTTCCCATCAATAATACAGCATCGTGATAAGCGGCTCTCCATTTTGCAACATCCCTGGTATGATACCGGGGGGAATCATCCTGTTTGTATGTATTTTCATGTTCTTCATCCATAACAATAAGTCCAATATTTTTCAAAGGAGCAAAAACAGATGAACGGGCACCAAGGACCACAAGGGCTTCCCCGTTTTTTACTTTCAACCACTGGTCATATCTTTCCCCCTGTGAAAGGCTGCTATGTAATAAAGCAAACTTACCGGCAAAGCGCCCACTGAATTGCTCCACAATCTGGGGAGTAAGTGCGATTTCCGGTACAAGAAACAAAGCAGTGCGTCCCTCTTTCAAGACTTCTTCAGCAGCGCGTAAATATAGTTCTGTCTTACCGCTTCCGGTTATGCCATACAATAAAAACTGCTTTTCAGGAGAAGAAAAACCTTTTTTAATTTCCTCCCATACCTTTTGCTGCTGAACAGAAAACTTCAGATTCATATTAATACCACAGCAGGCACTTTCTTCCAGGGAAACCCGATTGTGAGGAACCTGCTGAATCTTTAAGAAACCCTTCTCTCTTAAAGATAATAAGCTCTGGCGACCTGCCCCGGTTTTTTTCTTAAGCTCCTCCCAGCTGAGGCCTTTTTCATCGGCCACAGCCAGGTGCTCCAGTATTAATGCCTGACGCAGGGCTTTTTTCTTAATATTTTCGCTTTCCTCTATCATTATCCTGGGCTGTACCAACGGCATAATATAATCAACATATTTTGTTTTTGAGCTTCCATCTCCGGGAGGAAGGCAAAGATGTATAGCCTCTATCCACCTGCTAAAGAAACGCCTGGAAACCCAATAGCTTAATTCAACAAATTCTTGTAATAAAATAGGATTATTTTCTACTACATTGATTATCTCCCTCGTATTCTTCACTACTGGTTCTCTGTCCATCGCTACGATATAGGCGTTTATTTTCTTCGATCGAAATGGGACCAACACACGCGTTCCGATTTCGACCTGATCACGCAATTCTTCAGGAATAAAATATTGAAAGGGTTTGTCCACTGCATCACTTACCAGATCCAGAATTACTTGCGCATACAGGTCTTCTTTCAATCTTAGGGCACCCCTGTCATAAAAAAAAAGTTTATTTTCAAAACGAAAAAGATTATAATGAAAAAGACTATGAAAAGACAAATATTTTTATAAAAAGGAGTAGAGATGTTTTTAAAACAAAAAGTAACGGCCATTCTTATACAAAACCTAAACTGGTTTATTCTTGCACTGCTATTCTTTATATTAGGAATTATTACTTCTGTTTTAGCTTTTGGTGACGGCAGATTCTTTCTTACAGAACTGACAGAAAGCCAGCAGGAGCTTTTATATGAACTGGCTCAGTCAATTTTTGAAGCCCCCCCTCTGATAGGTATCATGCGCCTTTTTCTTCATAACCTTTTTGCTTCCCTGCAGATGATACTGATGGGTATTTTCCTGGGAATTGTTCCACTCATTGGTTTATTCACAAACGGAGCATTACTTGGAAGCATCGCTGCAGGCCTGGTAAATGAAGACATTCCCCTTCTTGCTTTTATGTCATTGGGAATCCTTCCTCATGGAATTTTTGAGCTGCCTGCTTTTTTTATAAGTTCCGCTTTTGGAATGAAGATGGGTTTTCATCTGGTTTTCCCCCTTCCCCAAAAGAAACGGTGGGAGAGTCTAAGATATGTCTGGAAAGAGTTTTTTTTACTTCTACCCTTGATTTTGAGCCTCCTGATCATTGCCGCTATCATAGAAATCCTGGTAACTCCCATGCTGATCCAATTGATCATAAAAAATTAAAGGCAGGATCATAGATGAACCTACCAGGATTAACAAAAATCCCATCCTCCCTTAGGGGACAGTATTATTTTTTCCTAAATTTCTTGATGCGATCAAGGATCTGATGAGAGAGTTCATCTTTGGACATAAGCGGAAGACTTTCCACGCTCCCGTCTTTATAAAGCAAACTGACTATGTTTGTATCATGATTAAAACCGGCACCTTCCTGACAAAGATCATTTGCTACAATAAGATCCAGATTTTTTTCTTCCATTTTTTTACGGGCATTATCCAAAATATTTTCTGTTTCCGCTGCAAAACCAACCAAATAGATTTTTCCCTTCTTTGTGCCTATTTCCTTTAAAATATCAGGATTACGCACAAGCTTAAGAATCAGGTCGTCGCCTTTTTTTAATTTTTGGGGAAAAGTTTCTTCAGGCCTGTAATCAGCAACAGCAGCTGTTTTAATAATAATATGGGCAAGAGTTAGTTTTTCCATAACAATATCATACATCTCACGGGCAGATACGACAGGGAAAAAATCAACGCCAGAGGGCGGCTCAAGGACAGTTGGGCCGCTGATTAAAATAACATGTCCACCCCTTTCCCGTGCTGCCCTGGCAAGGGCGTATCCCATACGTCCGCTGGAATAGTTGCTAAAAAAGCGGGCTGGATCAAGGGACTCCCGAGTAGGTCCGGCAGTGATCAAAAAGGTAAGCCCCTGCAAATCCTCACGGGCTGCAAGCTCTTCTTTAACCAGTTCGAGTAAACCAGCAGGTTCAACCATACGACCCTTTCCAACATCACCGCATGCCAGATTACCCTCAAGAGGATCGGCAACAATAAAGCCTCTTTTGCGTAAAACATTTATATTATTTCTAACCGCTGGATTTTGCAGCATAGCGGTGTTCATTGACGGTGCCAGAATAACAGGACATTTTGTTGTTTTTACTGCCATTAAGACTGTGGAGAGAAGGTCATCGGCGATGCCGGCAGTCATCTTCCCTAAAATATTAGCCGTTGCAGGGGCAACCAGTACCAGATCGGGATCACGCGCCAGATCTATATGCACAGTAGCCGTCCCATGCGCCGGGTCAAACAGGGAGTTGTAGACAGGGTGGCCTGTAAGGGCCCTCATGGTAAGAGGACTGATAAAAGCCTCTGCATTCCTCGTCATAACAACCTGAACATTAGCGCCCTCTTTAACAAGAAGTCTGGCCAGCTCAGCACTTTTATAAGATGCTATACCTCCTGTAATACCCAATAATATCAGTTTATTTTTTAGCATATTACCACACTCACTGTATCCAGTATTTCATAAGCCCCTTACTTAACACCATCTTTAATTCTTTCATAGGTGATCCTGCCGGAAGAGACATCTTCCAGTGCCGTTGTTACCTCTTTATATTTATTTACCTCTTCCCTGTCGGCATATTTTTCCCTAAGCTGTCGAGCTCTTTTCGATACCATTATTACCAGGGAATACCTGCTGTCAACCTTTTTTAACATTCCGTCGATGGAGGGATAGATCAATTTTATCACCTTCCTCTACTAGCCTGGACAATACATCCTCGTTTCTTATAAGACTGCATTTCTCCGCTAAGAGTATTGCCTCAATCTTACAAACTGCTTCAGACACATTATCGTTGATTACCACATAATCGTAATTCTCAATTTCCTGTAATTCATGATGAGCAGCGGCAAATCGTTTTTCTATCACTTCCTGCCCATCCGTTCCTCTCCCTTTAATGCGTAACCATAAATCTTCCATAGAAGGGGGCAATAAAAAAATAAATACAGCCTCTTTTGCAATATTTTTAACCTGTTTTGCCCCCTGCGTATCTATCTCTAAAATAACGTCATAACCTTTATTTAACTTTTCCTGCACCTTCTGTGAAGGAGTTCCATAATAATTATCATATACTCTGGCCCACTCAAGAAAAGCATCCTTTTCCCGGAGTTCCAAAAATTGTTCTTCCGTCAGAAAGAAGTAATTGACGTTATCTTTCTCACCCCTCCTTGGAGGACGGGAAGTAGCTGAGATAGAATAATACAAAGAGGGGTTTTGTTCACAAAGCTTTTTACATACTGTCCCCTTGCCCGTACCGGAAGGTCCGGATATTACAAGTAATAACCCCTTATCCATAACTTCCTCCAAAAATATAAGTTTATACCTTGTTTGAACTTTCTTCGACTGCAGACTCTTTGCTCTGTAAACGATGTTTCACTGTCTCAGGCTGTACTGCGGATAGAATTACATGCCCACTATCAGTAATAATAACAGCGCGGGTCCTCCTGCCATATGTGGCATCCACCAACATACCTCTGTCTCTAGCTTCACCGATTATTCTTTTAATAGGCGCGGACTCAGGGCTAACAATAGCAATAATACGATTTGCTGAAACAATATTGCCAAACCCGATATTAATTAGCTTAATAGTCATTAGAATTGTGCGATTAAACTCCAAACCGGGAGTTGAACCGCTGCCTCCTTTCGTTTTTTGGCTAAGTTCAAATGTAATATTTTCGCAAAAGAGTTACTAAAAAATGTTTATTAAATTAGTTTTGAGCAATTGATTTTCTGCGCAAGACGCTTTCACCTCTTTTATCACTCAATATTTTGTACCTGTTCCCTTATTTTTTCAATTTCGCTTTTTGCTTCCACCACCAGTTGAGATATTTCCAGGTCGCTGCTTTTAGACGCAATAGTATTGATCTCCCTGTTCATCTCCTGCAGAAGAAAATCAAGCTTACGTCCCATAACCTCATCCTTAACAAGTTCTTTGCCGAAAGCCTGTAAATGGCTGTCCATGCGAACGATTTCTTCGTCGATATTGCATCTCTCGGCGTAAATAGCAACCTCCATAAAAAAGCGCTGTTTATCGTACTCTTTATCATTATGCAGTTCATCCAAACGGGAACTCAGCTTTCTCTGGTATTCATCAAGGAAAAGAGGACCCTTTTCTTTAATTCTTTTATTAATCTGTTTAAGGTTGTCTAACCTCATCGTAATGTCAAGTTCCAGCCTGTAACCCTCTTCCACCCTATGGCGGAATAACTCTGATACAGCATTTTTTGCTGCTCCTTCTAATACTGGTGATAAAATATCCAAATCTATCGTTGTTTTCTCTACATGAAAAATCTCCGGGAAGCGGGATAGCTCTATGGCAGTCAGATCTCCTTCCGGCAGATTTAAAGTACTTCGCAGCTTGCCCAGTGCCTGGAAATAAGATGCAGCCAAATCTTCATCAATGACCACTTCTTTTCTGTTCTCCCGGGTTGATTCCAGATTGACAAAGACTTCAACCCTTCCCCTAGAAATTTTCTCCTGCATGATCCGCCTAATAATATCCTCAAGGGGCAGCAGATCTCTTGAGGCCCTGATCAGAAGATCAAAATGTCGGTGGTTAACAGCTTTTGCCTCTACAACAAAGCGATAACCATTCTCAATCTTCTCTCCTCTGCCGTATCCTGTCATGCTTCTAGCCAATGTTATTCCCCTTTATCTCTTTGCTTTTTGTCCACCCCTATTTTACCATAAAAAAAAGCATAATCAAGCATAAATGAGTGCATTGGGTTAAATTTAAGGTATATTAAAGAATTTATATTTATTTAGAGATAATCTGACCAGTCTCCCTGTAAATTGCTTTTCCAATACACCAAGAAAGGAAACTCAATACATATGTTATGGAAGAAGCTCCAAAAATAATAATCCAATCACTGCCCTTTAGAGGATAAGTCTGGAATACAGACTGAAGGAAAGGATTATATACAATACACAGTAAGAGGAAGAAAGATACAACAACAGCCCCAACAAGCATAAGATTACGTGTGAAACCAACCTCCCAGACTTTCAGATATTCGGAGCGACATTCAAAAACGTGTAGAAGCTGGGTTACAATCAAGGTTGAAAGAGCCATCGTCTGGGCATAAATAAGCTCGGATGAAGTAATCAGAGCAAAAGCAAAGACCAGAACAGAGGTAACCCCAATAATAAACCCCTTAGTCAGAATTTTTTTCCATAAACCCCTTCCAAAAACACCTTCTGACGGAGAGCGGGGCGGTCGTTGCATTACATCCTTTTCAGTGGGATCCACCCCTAGAGCCATAGCCGGAAGACCATCAGTTACCAAATTAACCCAGAGAATCTGTATAGGGCGTAAAGGAAGAGGCAGCCCCCATAACATAGCCAGAAACATGGTAAGAATTTCTCCAAGGTTACAACCAAGGAGAAACCTGATAAACTTGCGGATGTTATCGTAAATACCCCTACCCTCTTCCACTGCAGCTACAATAGTTTTAAAATTATCATCAGCCAAAACTAGTGATGCCGCCTCTTTCGTAACTTCTGTTCCTGTTGAACCCATGGCAATGCCTATATCGGCCTCTTTTACAGCTGGCGCATCATTAACGCCGTCACCAGTCATGGCCACAATATGACCCCTGGCTTTTAAGCAGCGTACAATACGCAGTTTATGTTCGGGACTGACTCTGGCAAAGACATATAGTTTTTCTATTCTGCCGAAAAGTTCTTTTTCGTTTAACCGATCAAGCTCATCGCCTGTAATCACTTCTCCGCCTGATTTAAGAATACCGATTTGCCTGGCGATTGCCACAGCCGTATTTCTGTGGTCACCAGTAATCATAGTAATACGAATTCCGGCACGATCACAGCTTTTAATAGCTTTTAAAACGGCAGGACGGGGGGGATCGATCATACCGAAGAACCCCGTAAAAACAAGCTCTTTTTCAAGTTCATCTGCACCTGATGACAACGCACTGGAGGGAACTGTCCTGTAAGCCACGGCCAGGGTTCTTAATGCACCGCCAGCCAAAATATCTACCTGTTTAAGAATTTTTTTACGGTGCTCCTCTCTCAGGGGCCTCACTTTGCCGTCTTCAAATATATAAGAAGACATATTTAGAATGCGTTCCGGGGCTCCCTTTACAAAGAGGTTAATCTTCTCCCCTTCACGGCAGAGAACCGACATACACTTCCTTCCCGAACTAAATGGAAACTCTTTTATCCTCGGAAACCTTTCTTCAAGCTGTTCCTTCCAAATATTGGCCTTTGCAGCACAAACTAACAAGGCGGCCTCTGTTGGATTTCCCTCTGCTTTTCCACTCTTATCGAAACTTTTAGGCGTAATTCTCCGATCATTTTTGACAAGAAGAGCATTATTGCACAGGACTCCAATAAGAAGCGTTTTGGATAAATGCTCTTCTCCGGAAGCGTCTACTTTTTTATGCCCCTGGTAAAACATCCCGCTTAGTTCATAACCTTCTCCTTCTACATTCCAGAATTCACCGTTTGTATAGATACTTTTTACGGTCATTTTATTTTGAGTAATTGTCCCAGTTTTATCAGAACAGATCACCGTAGCACAACCTAGTGTCTCTACTGCAGGCAGACGACGAACAATAGCTTTGCGTTTGACCATGCGCTGAACTCCGAGCGCAAGAGATATGGTAACAATTGCAGGAAGTCCTTCAGGAATGGCAGCCACTGCCAGTGAAATCCCCGCCATAAGCATCTTGTATAATTCCTCACCTCTCCACAAACCCATCACCACAACAAAAAGGCAGAGAACAAAACAGGCTAGCACCAGAACCTTTCCCAGTTTGGCCAGCCTTTTTTGCAGAGGTGTACTACTTACTTCCACCTCCTGAATGAGGGAAACGATATTTCCCATTTCCGTTTCCATACCAGTAGCAACGGCAATACCGCGTCCTGTCCCGTTAATAATTAGAGTTCCGCTAAATACCATATTCTTAGTGTCTCCGGGAGAGGAAGGCACAAAATTTAATGTGGCGTCTTCTTTTTCTACAGCAACCGATTCGCCTGTAAGTGGAGATTCATCTGCCATCAAAGCATCAGTATGAATTAAACGAATATCAGCACAGACACGATCCCCTGCCCTGACATCAATTACGTCCCCAGGGACAACATCTTCAGCAGGAATCTCCTTTAGGCCCCCTTCCCTTAACACCTTACCCCTGGGTGCGGAAAGACTTTTTAGCGCCTCAAAAGAACGTTCTGCCTTATACTCCTGGATAAAGCCCAGGACTGCGTTTAAGACCACAATTACAATAATAGTTATGGCATCGCTGTACTCATGCAGCAATCCGGAAACCAAGGTTGCTCCCAGGAGAACTAAAACCATAAAGTCCCTGAACTGATCAAGAAAAATTTCAAAAACACTTTTTCTTTTTTTCTCTTCGATTGTGTTGGTGCCCCATTTTTTTAATCGCTGAAGAGCTTCCGTTTCACTAATCCCATATCCCGGATCAACCCTGAAATGGTTATAAACTTCCTTGAGCGGTGAAATAGCCCATAACCTTGATTTTTTCATAATTCACCACCAATCCATAGCATTTGTACGGTCAAATACACTATCCTACTGGTCTGTATATACTGTATCAAGATCCAGGCTCCTGATAATTACCACCAAGTCCCTACAAATCACAACAGTATATGAAAATGATTCCCCACGCTCTTGTTCTCCAGGTGGTGAATGCTGAGCCGGAATTAACGGTTTCTCGCGGAAAGCTCTAAGGCTCAACTCCAGGCATAGGGGACATTCCTCTGCAAGAGGTGTGTCCCCAGACCTTGAAAAATGACTTCCCCGGCGGAACTCCCCTCCAGGTCGTCGCCGGGCCTACTGACGTCCTGTCAGCAGGGTCACCTCCGGCCCTTCGTTTCGCCAAGAGCTTTTTTGCCGGGAGAAACAGAGTTAATTCCGGCAACAGCATTCACCACCCCCTTCTGCTAACTTTGACCCTAAGTTCAAAACTATTTAATGACGGTTACGGATAATACTCTATTGTTCCCACAGATTGCGCAGAACGTAAACTGACACCCTGTGCAGCGAAGTTAAGACATACTAACTAACATGAACCTACGGAACACAACTATTTTTATAAAGATGTTTCCACCGCTTACGTTACTGCCCAGGTGGTGATCACTGTGGCAGAGACGACTTAGTTCAAGTAGGCTGTAAGCTCTCGGCAAAGCGCAGGCACGTAGGCAGCTCTGCTGACAGGACGTCAGCAGACCCGTGGACGACCTGGACGGGAGTTCCCACGGGGAAGCTGCCGTAGTGCCGGAGCTGAGCCGCTAAGAGCTGCCACTTGAACTTGGAGACTCTGCTTCAGCGACTCACCACCTCTTATACAGAATAACTATGGATGAATTCTCATACTATTTTTTTATTCCCCCAAACAAAAAAAAAGAACCAGCCCGGAAAAGGGTGACAAAGATGTTTGTTTTTTCTGCTCTTAACAGATATACTGAATAGGGATAATTCATCGTCTTCCAGAATAAGGTAGGAGACAATCTCCCCAATAGGAGGAAAAATGGCTTTTGATGCATTGGTATTAAACGCGGTTTCAAAGGAACTGGAAGAGAAACTAATAAAAACAGGGAACAGGATCAGCCGAATTTACCAGTTAAACAGCACAGATATGATCTTCTATTTTAAAGGAGAAGAAAAACGACCTCTTTTCTTTTCAATTCACACAAATAAAGGAAGAATAAATTTTACAAACCGCCGTTACATCCATCCTGATAACCCACCTTCTTTCTGCATGCTGCTGCGTAAGCATCTTAGCGGAGGGTATCTTGTTTCTCTGGAACAGCCTCCTCTGGAAAGGGTTCTTTTTTTACATTTTTCTGCTGTAAACGAAAGTGGAAGAGAAGCGAAGAAAACCCTTACCGCAGAAATCATGGGACGGCACAGCAACCTTTTACTCCTTGATACCCCTGACGAAGAAGGTAACCAGGTTATCCTTGGCACCTTAAAACCTGTATCTTCTTCGTTAAATCGAATGAGAACGCTTCTTCCCCGGCACATCTACCATCCGCCGCCCGCTCAGGAAAAACTGCATCCCTACGCACTAAATTTCAATTTTTTTAATCAGGAAATTGAGAGACTTAAGGGGCAGCCTACCAGCAAGTTTCTCCTGGAGAATATACAGGGGTTAAGCCCTTTTTTAGCCAGGGAAATTGCCGGGAGAGCACAAACCCCACTCCTCTCAGAGGAAGCATCGCTCCCTTTATGGAAGAAACTGGAGGATTTTTTGCAAACTTACCAGGAATCAAAATGGGAACCCACACTTCTTAATGACCATGAGGGCAAACCCCTTGATTATACTGTGATCAATACTGTGCAGACTGCGTCTAATCATAAACGCAAATTTAATTCTGTGAGCATCCTTCTGGATGAATTTTATGAGTACAGGGAGACAATAGAAGAAAAAGAGAACTTGTCAGCTTTCCTTTTCCGGAACAGCGAACAGGCTTTAAAAAAGTTCAGGAAAAAAGAAAAAATCCAGTTATCTGAGCTGGAGAAGACAGGGGAAGCGGGTTATTATCGTCAGTGTGGGGAGCTAATCCTCATGAATTTAAAACAAATACCTGAAAAGTCAAGTGAAATATTCCTGGAAAATGTCTTCAGTGAGCACGGGGAGAAGGTTAAAATAGTCCTGGACCCACAATTATCTCCATCCTTAAATGCACAGCGCTACTTTAAAAAATACCGCAAAGCACAACAGGGCGAAAAGATGATTAAAGTACAACTGGAACAGACCCAAAATGAAATATCTTATCTTGAAACTGTTCTTTTCTCACTGGAACAATCAAATTTGCAGGCCCTTCGTGAAGTGAGGGACGAGCTTGCTGAGACCGGGTACCTGCCCGTGGAAAAAAAACATTATGGCACCAAAAAAAATACCTCATTTGGCTCAACAAATCTCAGTAAGTTTATATCTTCCATGGGCGAAGAAATTTTTGTTGGACGCAATAACAGGCAAAATGATTATCTCATCCATCATTTTGCCATTAAAACGGACCTCTGGTTTCATGTGAAAGATATGCCCGGATCTCATGTGATTGTAAGATCGGAAAACCCCCATGAAAAAACAATAAAAGAAGCCGCCCATCTGGCAGCCTATTTTAGTCGTGGGGCAGATTCATCAAATGTCCCCGTAGATTATACTCCTGTTAAGAATGTACGCCGTATACCAGGCGCAAAGCCGGGCATGGTTACATACAGTAAACAAAGAACAATCTATGTAACACCCCATAAGAAAATTCTTGATTCTATCAAACAGCAGTGACCACCACGACCCTACGAACTGCCGTCTTCTATGATTAAAACTTCATCCTTTTCATCTGTTTCATGTAAACAGACAGCAATACTTTCACTGCTGCTGGTAGGAACATTTTTTCCCACAAAATCCGGCCGAATGGGCAGTTCCCTGTGCCCCCGGTCAATTAAGACAGCCAGCTGAATCAACTGGGGCCTCCCTCTGTCCATGAGGGCCTCCATGGCAGCACGGACGGAACGACCTGTATATAAGACGTCATCCACAAGGATAACACACTTATCCGTAACTCCAAAGGGAATCAAAGCTGCATCTTTTCTTGATCCAGGTTTATCCTCTTCCTGCAGGTCGTCCCGGTAAGGAGTAATATCCAGAAGGCCAACCGGAGGTTTGATACCCTCTATCTCTTCGATCCGATCTGCCAGACGGTTAGCCAAAGGTGCACCCCTGCTTTTTATTCCAACTATGACAATATCCTCTGTGCCTTTGTTTCTTTCAACAATTTCATGAGCAATGCGTGTCAATGCCCGCCGGATCCCGTCGTCATCCATAATTTGTCTTTTAAAACGAGCCATACTCTTCCTCCATATTTAAAAGTTTAAAGAATTCCTCTCCAGGTTCCACTGTAAACTCCAAGTATTTCTTGCTGCGGGGATGTTTAAAGCCAAGCGTTCTTGCATGCAAAAATTGCCCAAGTTTTTGATAAGGAGACCGTTTCGGACCATAAAGAGGATCACCCACCACCGGGCAGCCCAGATAAGACAGGTGCACCCTGATTTGATGAGTCCGACCAGTTTCCAGTCGTAATGAAAGAAGATAAAAAGGGCCGGCTTGACTTAGAACCTCATAGTGGGTTACCGCCCTTCGTCCTTTTCCAATAGAACTGACGGCTATTTTTTTACGGTCGCGCTGATCCCTTCCAAGGGGGACATCAATCGTTCCTTTGCTCAATGGAGGAAGACCATGAACTATGGCACGATACTCTCTTTTTACGCTCCTGTCTTTCAGCTGAGCGGAAAGATCTTTAAAAGCAGGCTCGTTCTTTGCCACCATCAAAAGCCCGGAGGTATCCTTGTCCAAGCGATGGACAATCCCTGGCCTGATTTTATCACCGATAGCCAGAAGATCGGTACAGTGCGAGAGCAGCGCATTAACCATCGTTCCTTTCCGATGTCCCGCCGCAGGGTGCACAACCATACCCTTAGCCTTATTTATTACAAGCAGGTCCTTATCCTCATATATAATTTCCAGAGGAATATCCTCAGGTTCTGCTTCCATTGCTTCCGGGGGTGGTATATGGGTCTCAATCTTCTGGCCCAATTTAACACGATATCCGCACTTAAACTGCTTGTCTCCATTCACATAAACATTGCCTCCCAGGCATAGTTTTTGGACAAAAGATCGGGAAAGTCCGCCCTCCATAGATGATAAAAAAAGATCCAGACGACTGCCTTCATCCCTTTCTTCCACCATAAATACTTTTTTCTCCATTAACTTTCCCTACCTTTTGTGATCCTGGAAAAGTGATTCAGAACGTAAAAGACTGAAAATGACCAGCCCTATGCCCAGTACAATAGCAATATCAGAAATATTAAAAACCGGCCAAAAAAGGAAATCAAAAAAATCCACTACATAGCCCCTTACGATACGGTCACTTAGGTTACCCAAGGTGCCTCCCAGTAATAATGCCATGGCAAAGCGCAGCATTACGTAGCGGGTTGAAATAAAACGCGGTCCAAAGATGATAACAACAAACACCATAAATAATGATATTACAATAAATATAGAAGTATGGTAGCGTAAAATCCCGAAAGCTGCACCATAATTACGAACGTATGTTAACTGAAAAAAACCGGGTATTATATCTATCATCTCTCCAGGGCTAAACCTTTGGACCACCCAGTATTTGCTCAATTGATCAACAAAAAAAACAAGAAAACCCAAAAGAAAAAAAGCGGTATCTGAAAGTCGAAACCTTTTCCCGGCGGTTTGTATTCTTGAATTAATCTTTCCTATAATCGTATCAGTTATTTTTTCTCCTCTTTGTATCTGCCTCTTCCTCCCCCATAGTTTTTTTCCGGTTCCTTGTGGAAGCGAGCCTATCTATTCTATCGGCTGCTCCTCTGTCTTCCTGGGAATCAACATAAGCAGGATTTTGGACGGTTCCTGGAACATCCTGGGGAGAATCAGCAGTTCCGTAACGGGCCACTGCCTGCCAGGCATCTTCTCCGTCAAAGCCTACAAAATCTTTGTTATCCAAAAAAGTGCGTTTAAAAGGAGGATAAAGAACAAGTTCTTCCACTGGCCGGTCACTGCCTTCCTCCCTGATCTGTTTCTCCCGGTTTACCTTACAGCTAAAACAGTATGTTGAAGAAGGTATAGTCTCCAACCGCTCTTTTTCAATTTCACGGCCGCAGCTTAGGCATTGTCCGTAACTACCATCGGCTATCCGTTCCAGCGCACTGTTAATATCCTGCAAATTCATTAATCGCTTTTCGTGCAAAGATAAATCCTTCGATCGTTCAAAAAGCTCTGAACCTGTATCTGCAGGATGATTATCAATAAGTGAAAGTTCCTGAATACTGTCTTTAAATGAAATATGCTTCCCCATTCCCTCCTCTGCCATAAAATTTAAAATACTGTCTTTTTCTTCCTGAAGCAAACGGGCATAATGCGAATAATTTAATTCCGACATACTTAAACCTCCATTAGATTAACCGGTAGAGAAAAGCCCTTGACGATGGAGTAAATTCAGCAAAACACGTAACGGCTTAGAGGTAAGCGAGCACTATCTTTATTAAATCGGCCAAAAAGTCCCCGATTATGGGCAGATTTAACACAACGAGCCTCTGCAGAATATATAGGGCAATGGCCCCCAATATAGTCATACCCAAGGCTATCCCAAAACCCCTGAAAAGACCCCCCATAAAATTTAACATTAAATATCGCCGGGGATTATTGAGATGGTTCATATACTCTGCCAGGTTAAATTTTTCCATTTGCTGAGACAACTCCATAACTTTCCTCAGGAGTATGCGCTCACTTTCTATTTCCGTCTCATTGCCGTTGTATTCATCAAAAGGGCAAATATCGCTGAATCCCCCTTTTGTCATAAAGTTGGAACTGACTTGACTTTGCCGGTTAATCATTTTTTTTGGGACTGTTCATTATATTTTCCCCAAATTAGAGGTTAGTATGAGAATCTGACCCGTAGGGGTATAGTTATTAGTATCAGTTTATGTTTTGGAGTATCTCACCACAGCGGGAGCATATCTCATATTCTTTGTTTTCACCTACAGTGGGCGAATATACCCAACAACGTTGGCATTTTTCTCCTGGTGCTTTTGAAACTTTAATCTTCAGCCCCAATTCCCCGGCCGCCACAAAATCACCTTCCGCTTTAAGGTCAGGTTTATTTAATTGACAGGAGGAAACGATCAGCAAAGCTGGAAGAAACGAACTGTAGCTCACCAATTGCTTATAGAGTTCCTCATCAGGATATAGATCAACAGCAGCCTGAAGGGAAGAACCTATTGTTTTTTCTCTTCTGGCCGTTTCAAGAACCCGGTTCACTTCTTCCCGAAGGCGAAGTATTACATCCCAGCGTCCGGCGAGAGCGCCATCCTCATAATCTGCCGATAAGTCTGGCCATGACGCCAACATCACGCTTTCTTCCTGTTGAAACGGAATATAAGACCAGATTTCTTCCGCAGTAAAAGAAAGGACTGGAGAAATCAAAAGTGTAAGCGTTTGAAGTATCTTGGATAAAACTGTCTGAGCAGCTCTCCGGGAAGGAGAATCCTTATCCAGCACATAAAGGCGGTCTTTAATGATATCAAAATAAAAATTGCTCATATCCACTACGGCAAAGTTATGTACAGCATGAAATATATGATGGTATTCATAGTTTTCAAAGGAGTTCGTTGTTTTTTGGACTAATTTATAGAGACGATGCAGCGCCCAGCGATCTATCTCTTCCAGATGTTCATAGTCAACACTGTTTTCTTCAGGACTAAAATCATTACAGTTTCCCAGGAGAAATCTACAGGTATTACGTATTTTGCGATAAATTTCTGAAAGCTGTTTCAATATATCCTTAGAAAGATGAATATCGCTGGTAAAATCTGCACTGAACACCCAGAGACGTAAAACATCCGCGCCATAATTTTTAATGATATCATCCGGAGCAATAACATTACCAAGAGATTTGGACATCTTCCTTCCCTCACCGTCTACAACCCATCCATGGCTTAACACATTACGATAAGGAGGTTTACCATTTGTGGCCACGGCCGTCAGCAGGGAAGACTGGAACCAACCGCGAAACTGGTCACTTCCCTCAAGGTAGAGATCTGCAGGCCAGGAAAGACCTTCTCTGGCATTGAGAACAGCTTCATGACTGGAACCGGAATCAAACCAGACATCCATAATATCCTGTTCTTTGCGAAACCTTCCTTTGCCGCAGGAAGGACATACAGCCCGGTCCCCTAAAATTTCATCCGCCTCATACTTATACCAGGCATCAGAACCTTCTTTTTTAAATAATTCCTGTACAGCAGCTGTACTCTCAGCGCTTAAAAGAGGTTCCCCACATTCAAGGCAATAAAAGATGGGAAGCGGAACGCCCCATACCCTTTGTCGTGAAATACACCAGTCACGACGATCAGCAATCATATTGTTCATACGCCCTTCCCCCCATGAGGGAATCCAATTTACTTCTTTCACTGCCTTTAAGGCATCTTCTCTAAAGAGCTGGATTGAAGCAAACCACTGTTCAGTAGCCCGAAAAATCACTTCTTTTTTACAGCGCCAGCAGTGAGGATACTGGTGTGTGATAAAGGTTAGATTCATAAGGACCTTTTCCCTCTCCAGCGCAACCGTCACCGCCTTGTTGCCCTCATCGTAACGCAAACCGGCAAATTCACCGGCTTCCGGAGTAAACACACCGCGTCCGTCCATAGGAGCATAAATAGGCAGGTCGTACTGAAGTCCTGTTTCGTAGTCCTCCTGACCATGACCGGGAGCGGTATGGACACAACCTGTTCCCTGCTCCAGAGTAACATAATCAGCAAGAAGGACTCTGGACTCACGCTCATAAAGAGGGTGTCGGCAGATGATACCTTCCAGTTCCTCACCTCTAAATTTCTTACAAACTTCGCCACCCTGGTTAAGCCCAATAATTCCAAATGCATCCTTCATGAGATCTTCAGCCAGAAGGTAATACTCTTCTCCCACTTTGACAAGGACATAAGTAAGATTTGGATGCAAAGCGATAGCAAGGTTGGCTGGAATTGTCCAGGGTGTTGTAGTCCAGATAAGAACATATGCAGGCCTAAACTGTTCATCCCACTTTCCCAGATTATCTGTTACGGGAAACTTTACGTATATGGAGGGAGAGCGACGCTCGGCATATTCAATTTCTGCTTCCGCCAGGGCAGTCTCACATTCAGGACACCAGTAAACAGGTTTTAATCCCTTATAGATAAAACCTTTTTGTGCCATAAGACCGAATACCCCTATCTGGCTGGCTTCATAAGCAGGATCAAGTGTGATATAGGGATTATCCCAGTCAGCCACAACACCAAGCCTTTTAAACTGTTCCCTCTGAATATCAAGAAAATTCAAGGCATATTCCCGGCACATGCGCCTGAATTCCAGATGAGACACTTCATTCCTGTTAATATTCTTTGTCTTAATAACCTGGTGTTCGATGGGAAGACCATGGGTATCCCATCCGGGAACATATGGTATATCAAAACCCCTCATATATTTATACTTGTTAACAATATCCTTTAGGACCTTATTCAGAGCAGTACCCATATGGATATTGCCATTTGCATAAGGTGGACCATCGTGAAGAACAAAAGACGGGGCTCCTTTTCTATTTTCCCTGATTTTCTGGTAAAGATTCATCTTTTCCCATCTTTCAAGTATCACCGGTTCCTTTTGCGGCAACCCTGCTCTCATGGGAAAATCAGTCTTTGGAAGATTTAAAGTAGTACTGTAATCCATAAACAACCGCCTGGTTCAATCCTCTCAAAACCTTAAGTTCTCCAAGGACCCCCACCATAAAATAAATAACCAGGCTCTAACCTCCTTATATTTTATTTACAAAAAAAATAAAATCTCGCCTCTCAGGGACGAGATTTTCCCGCGGTACCACCCTTGTTGTTACAGCTGAAATTAAACTATAACCCCTTTCGGCTTAACGCAGCCTAATCTCACGCTTACTTCTACTTGCCGCAGAAAGAATGACTTATTTAAGACATTACAGACTAACGAGCTTTTAAAGTAAGAACTCCCGGGTGATCTTCAATATGGCCGCCTTTACCGGTCTCCCACCACTTTCCGGCTCGCTTAAAAGGCAAAAAAACCACTCTACTCTCCCGATCATGGCTTTTATTTATAATACTTTAAATTATTATAAAACTTATTTTAACCATAGTCAAACAAAAGGATGTATACGGATGCAGGACATGGATTCCTAACCAATATCCCTTGCTTCCTGCTCTTCGTCGTTTTCTACATGAAGCCAATCCTCAAGTTCCATTGATGCAAGTTGTGCCTCAATAAGCGATCGGAAACGAAGCTTAAAAATTTGGGCCTGCTTGTAGATCTCTTCGTGCTCAGCCAGGATACGGCTGGATTTATAACGAGCTTCTTCTACAATTCTCTGTGATTCTTTCTCAGCCTCCCTGCGGATTAGCTCTGCCTCCTTATTGGCATTACGTTTAACATCTTCAGCAGTTTCCTGAGCCACAATAATTGCATTGTGAAGGGTTGATTCCAATTTTTGATACTGGGATAACCTATCCTCCAAAGACCGGTTTTTTTCCTCCATGCTTAACTTCTCTTTTACAGCCATCTCAAAATCTTTGGATACACGATCCAAGAATTCATCCACTTCTTCCTGCTTATATCCACGGAATGCTCTCTCAAACTCTTTGTTCTGGATTTCGATTGGTGTTATACTCATAATTTCTCCCCCTTTCCGAAGGGATTAAATTTTTATAATATATAAGGTAAAATTTTCGACAATTATCTTTATTTTCCTGCTTATTAAATAAATTTTTCATACAGAAAGTAACACCCGCCGTAAACTCGTTAGCTAAAGGTGAACATTAAGCTTTAGGGAAAAATGATATTTGTTATGTTATTCTGGGGTTAACGAGAACGTTCTGGAGCAGCCCTAAACCATCCTATGCAGCAAGAGGTGCATCCTACCTTTCTTGCTCTCCCCCATTTGGCTTACGACTTGAATTCTTCCTTTACCGATCAGAGAGATGAGATCTCCCTCTTTTACTGTCTTTGAGGGCTGATTTATGAATTGGTGATTTAACTTTACCCGTTCACCCTTGATTAATGGTGTAATTTTTGAACGGGAGAGGCTAAAACCCAAACCGGCAACAGCATCAAGTCTCATAGAAGCTACTGTCCCCTTAATTTCCTTAATACGCCGGGGTTCAAAAACCATTGGCAGTGATTCAAGCTCCACCTCGCTAACCTCTAAGGTATAACGGCCTGTTTTTCTAAGGTTATCTCTCACAAACGGAACCATATCTTTTATCAGAAAAACATAGGCTTGTTTCCCCCCGCTGTAAATGATATCTCCCACCATTTCCCGCTTAATGCCAAGGCCCAACAATGTCCCCAAAAAATCACGGTGGGTCAATATACCTTCCGGAAAATCTCCATCAAGAGCCAGACAGCTTATTCTTTCGCCTTCCGATGAAGCCCTCAGAGATAAAGGCCGGACGCACAATCTCACCCTTTCTGCTTCAGGGTATCCACCAAAAAAAGAACAGCTTACAGCAGTAAAATGAGGAAATAAATCCCTGGCAATATCCTGCTGCCGGGGATCAACAAAAGCACTGCATTGTTCTGAGTTATTTTCCACAGCATGCTCCATTAAGGACCAAAAATAAGCTGCCCACTTTTTTTCAGTGGCAAGAGGGTAATTTATGGGGATCTGTCCCTTGTTCAGTTTAATCACCATTCTTTCTTTGTAACTAAAACATTTGAAGGCTTGCGCAGGTTCTGAAGAATGCCGATACTACTCATAATTCCTGCAGTTGACTCTGTTCGATTAAAGAAAACCAAGCACAAAACGGCGCACGAAATTTAATACGATTACGGCGATGATAGGGGACAAATCCAGGTATCCTCCACCACCTATCCTTAAAGGAGGAATCAGGCTTCGGAAAGGAGCTAAAATAGGTTCTGTTAACATGTAAATATACTGTATAACATTCTTAAACGTAGGATTTCCATGAGGATTAACAGGAAAAAAACTTAAGATGATACGTGCAAAAATTAAAAAACGAAGAATATCAAAAAAAACCTCGACCATATTACGTAATAAGATATTGCTCACCCTTTCATCTAAGGTAAGGTATTCTGACTCCTGACTCCTGATTACTTATTTATAGGTAACTACTCAGCCATTAGGTTACTTAGTCGCTCGGGACGCAAAGCATGGGGACGGTTCCATCGTCTTCCCTTCGGACCTTCGCTACGCTACGGTGACGCTCGAACCGTCCCCAAGCTTCACTTGTCTTTTATCTGAGTAGTTACATTTATAGTTTATACATTCTTCATGCCATGGTCAAGTCTACTGAATGCAACAGCATCAAAGTATGCAAATGATTGAAACTTTTACTGGTAAATTTTTCATCTGTGTAAAGACTTGTCATTTACCCTTCGATGGCAGTATAATATATAGAACACACATTTGCCATTAAAATCATGAAAGGAGGATGCAACCATGATAAAAAAGATAGACAACCAGTTTGCCTGCAGCCGTATGATGCTGCCGGAACACCGTGAACATCTGAGGGCCCAAAGATTACAGCTGGAAAATTATGATTTTCCGATTTTGGACGAACAACAGTATGAACTTTTTGAGCGGACCATCATTCAATCACTAAATTTAGGACTGGGGATCCAGGTAACATTATTCGCAGATGAGCAATTCCTAACACTTGAGGGAGTAGTAAAAAATATAAATCTACTATCAGGACAGATAACCCTTTTAAGCAAAGACGGGAGAAAAGCAGTAACCATAAAAAATATTACCCATATTAAAGAGATGTGAGATTGGAACGCATCCCACAGTCACGATTACTGATCTTTAAAGTATTCACCAGTATCGTTGAGAAGTAAATCCCGTTCTTTTAATCCTTTGTGTAAATCAGAGTTTAAGGTAACTCCGGAAGGAACAAAAACAAAGATTTGGTGACTGACTTTCTGGGAACTGCCGTTTAAAGCAAATATTACCCCACTTAAAAAGTCAACAGTTCTTTTGGCCTCTTCGGAATCCATCCCTTCCAGATTAACAACAATAGGTCGTTTGTTTTTAAGATGACCGCCGATTTCCTCTGACTCCAAAAAACTGTGAGGATTGCTTACGATTAACCTGTAACCTGCCTCGGAAGGACGAAAATCCAGAACCTTCCCTTTTATACCAGTTTTCCTGGGGAGTTCGCGTTCCACATACTCTTCATCTCCTTCTTCAAGCAGGCCCAGAGTTTTCAAAATCTTTTCCCAGAGATTCACCAAATTCCACCTCCCGTTATTCAAGTTCATTCTCCAAAAAGAACACTGCCAAGGCGAACCATGTTTGCCCCTTCTTCCACAGCAATCTCAAAATCATTACTCATCCCCATGGACAGGTATTTCATCTCCACCCCTGGAATAGATATCTCTTTGAAGAGCCGGTGGAGCTGCCGAAAATACGGCCTTACCTCTTCCGGGTCGGGTAAAAAGGGAGCAATACCCATTAAACCCAGTACTCTTAAATTTTTATAGGATGCAATTTCTTCCAGGGCATCCCGAACTTCTTCCTGTCGGAAGCCATATTTGCTTTCTTCTAAAGCAATATTTACCTGCAGGAGAACGTTTACTGAAAGGCTGTTGTTTTCCCCTTCTTTTTGTATTACCCTGGCAAGTTTAACACTGTCCAGCGAATGAATAAGCTTAAAGAGGGGAAGAACCTGTTTAACCTTGTTGGTTTGCAAATGTCCGATAAAATGCCAGTTAATCTCCTCTGGCAGAGAACCTATTTTGGGTACAGCATCCTGAACCCTGTTTTCCCCAAATGAAGCAACACCCAACTTCCACGCCTCATTAATCACCTCAACAGGGACAGTTTTGCTTACCGCTACCATCGTAATCTCTTCAGCAGAGACTCCTCTTTTTGAAGCTGCCCTTTTCAGGCGCTCTTTTACCGATACCAAGTTTTTGTTTAACAATAACAGGCACTCCTTTAAATACTCTGATCTTTTCTCTTAAAAACGCTGCCCTTCCCTCACGCTTTCCGGTTTTAGAACAATCCTGTGGTCAGGATTAAGGTTTTCAACTAAGATACTATTTTCTCTTTCCATCACAATAACAACTTCCAGAAAGCTTACCAGCCCTTTGTCTACTACGAAAACACCTTTTTTCCCATCTATTTCAAGGACAGCATCTATCGGAACGAGCATTCCTTCTATATCCTTATATACAATATCTGCATTACTTAAGCGCCGGCTATAAAAATCTGGAAGTGAACGATTTATTCTCCATGTAATCTCAACGTCCCCATTGCTTTCTCTTTCTCTCACTTCCACCCTTTCTCCCCAGACAGGCGTTTCAGGCGCAAATGAAAAATAAAGATTTACAGTTGATTTATCGGCCAATAATTCTCCCTGTTCAGCTGAAAGCACAGTACTGTAATACCAGTAATAATTGTTCATAATTCTTAAAAGGGGCATGTAGCGGTAAACTTTCTCGCCGGACTCCAGCCGCTTTTCAGAGAATTTTTTTTCCTGATATTCATCTTCAGTCAAATATGGGAAACCGGAGGTCGGACCATACTTTTCGAAACCATCGATCTGCAGGTTAACTAATCCTGCTAAAGGAGCAGCCACTACCGTCTCTTCATTCCGATGAAAAAAAGGGGAGTAATCCATACCTCTGTCACCATGAAGAAACCATCTTTTAATTTCTTCATAATATTCCATAACTCCCTTTTCTTCGGCTTCCTTTTCATCCTCATCCAGGGGAAAATCCATAATTGCTGCCAGTTCTTTGCCTACAGGAACTCTTACACCCTCTTCTACATGATAATATACAAACCCGGGGCATGGAGCAAGAATTACTTCCTCGTCAAAAGTAATTAATCCCCATGTAGAAGAAGTCATATTAACAACTTCTTTACTCGCCGAAACTGTAGCGATAACTTTTTGATTAACTGTTCCCCAGACCCAGCCAATCAGGATTTGAGCCAACAGAAAAAACGCCAGTAAGAACAAAAGAAGGTAAGTAGGATTTTTTTTATACCACTCTGTCTCCCTGCCCGCTCCCAGTCCACTGCCTTCAATAACTTTCAGATGTCCCTTTTTTTCCTGCTTCTTCCTGCTCATTTACTGCCACCCTGGTTCAAAAAGATTATACCCATCTGACTTCCTGTCGGGCCTCCGCCCTCCCGCCTGTAGGAGTAAAAAAGGTGCTGGTTGCAGTGGGTGCAGTAATCACTTCTAAAAATATTTTCAGCCCTAATCCCAGCCTTACAAAGAATATTAAAGTTTGTTTCCTGCAAATCCATAAAAGGATGTCCCGGTCTTGTCCCTGGACAGAGAACTATTTCCTCTCTCCAAGGGGAAGCAGATAATATATCAAGGACCTCTTTGCCCACTTCATAACAACATGCTCCTATGGAAGGAGCAAGTAAAACCTCAATTGAATCCGTCCTGGCTCCAAAGTTCAAACACATAGCATTCACTACACGATCGAAAATGCCCATACAGGTGCCCCGCCATCCTGCATGGGCGAGGCCTATCGCCGGCACTGAAGGTTCCACAAAAAACGCAAGGAGACAGTCCGCAGAAAAAGCCCCCAGCAGCATACCAGGCTGAGCTGTTACGAGTGCATCCGTAGAAGGTATCTGACCATTAGCTTCACGTGCAAAGGACTCATTAACCAGAAAAACCTCTGTCCCATGCACCTGTTCGCCGCAAATGAGATCTTCCTCTTTTTTACCCCATAATCCCAAAAATCTTCTCCGATTCTCATGTATCGCTTCAGACCTGTCACCTCCCCGAAAACCCAGGTTAAGGGAAACAAAAGGCCCCTTGCTTACCCCCCCATTACGGGAAGAAAAACCATGTTTTAAAAAGCCCCATTTTTCCCAACAGGGTAGAGAGAAATATGTTATCCCACCCGCTTCAGCTATTACCATTGTATTAATTTTCATCATCCACCTTCATAGAACGTGCTGATGGAAACATGACCGATATGGCTTTTAGCCATTTTTTGCATGATATCTTCGGCTCCATCCATATCAATTCCAGGAATTAAAAGCATTTTACTTAAATAACCTGCCGTACAATGTTTATGTATTTCACCCTCCACCACAATTTTATTGTCCAAACCTTCATCTTCCTGAAATAGAATAAATGATGAACTATAAAAATCCTTATCTGTAACACCTTTGACCTGCCCGAAATCTTTACGGTCTTTTTCCACCAGGGCTTCTAATTTGTCGCTGCTTACAGCACCGAAAAGTTCTATATTCATGTCATACTCATCAGCAAAAGATTTAACCCTCTTTGACATGTGACGCACAATTTTTAAGGCTAACGGCAGATAGCCGTGTTCCTTTTCTCCTTTTTGCTCTGCGGCGGCCAGGAAACGGGCAGCCTCCGGCAGCCCGGTAAACCCCAGGGAAATGATACCGTTTTTGAGTGACTCTTTAATACTATCATGAGGCGAGAGGTTTTCACTACCCATGTAAAGCTTTTCACCCATTAAAAAGGGTAAATCCCTGCACTTCAGTAAACTCAATACTTCAAAACGGTGCAGCAGCTGCCGCACACTTAACCTTAACAGACGGTCCAATTCCACAAAAAAGAGTTCTTCGTCCAAAGCGGATAAAGCCAACCTCGGCAGGTTTATTGTTAAAGAAGCAATGTTCCCTCTTTTTTTCCCGCCGGAGGGGCCCTGTCTGTTTCCAGCTATTCTTAATCCATTGCTGAAATAACAGATATCCGCCCCAAGGGAAGTATTGTAGGATGTATCAAGGAAAAAAAATGAAGGATTTCCGGTGCGAATAGCTGATTGAAGGGCCAGCCTGTATAAATCATAATTTGGATCTCCCTTTGAAAAATTTATCTCCTTTTTCAGGGGAAAAATAATCCGGATGGAGTTGTTCCCGTTCTTTTTTTTCAAAAATTCGCGAAGTAAATTCTTCGTTATCTTTCTCCCGTCTTCTGTTGTATCAAGTCCCACCTGCAGGCTGCATCTCAAAGAGGGGAGCTCCTTCAAGTAAGAGATAAATTCCCCCAAGCCTTCAGAAAGTTCCTCTTGACGCGGCTTACTTTTAAAACCGCTCATCATTTCTGCAATAACTGTATCAAAAAAGGGGAAAGACTGTTCACCATAGATGTCATTCCGACTTTTTTGAACTATAGATGCAGCTCGTAAAAGCCCTGTAAGGAGATCCGAAGGAGGAGTTTTTTCCCCACTTCCGTATCCATTTTTAAGTAAAGGTAACAATTCTATTTGCAAAGAATCTACCGTTTTACTGTAATAACCCAAACTTTGTATTTGAAAACTCCCCCCTTGATGAGCATTCGCTATTTCTGGTGGGAGTAAGTTATCAAGATAATATTTTTGACTGGCCGCCAGGGCTATCTGGTGCATTTTTTCCAGAGGTGAATACTTATTCTCTTTTTCTTCATGAATATTTGCATCAAGCAGGATATCTTTTACTACGTCCATTAGTTCTGACTTTGCATCTCTGATACGAGTCCTTTTTGCCCGGTATAAAATATAGGCCTTAGCTGTCCTGGCATGTCCTTTTTCTATGAGAACCTTTTCCACTGCATCCTGAGTCTCTTCCACTGTAGGAATCAATCCTGACAATTTCAGCCCATGCAAATGATTAATAACATCTTTTGTCAAATCCCGGGCTAGTGAGTAGTTCTCCCCTCCAACAGCTTTAGCTGCTTTAAAAATTGCCTGAGTAATTTTTTCTGCATCAAATAGAAGTATTCTTCCGTCTCTTTTTCTGATTTCTTGCAAAGGGAAAACATCCAAATAATAACCATTCCTTTCTGATCAATATTAACCTTTATTGCGTAAAGAAATAACTTTTTCAAGAACCTTTTTAAAATCTTCTATATCTCTGTAACGGTAAAAAACTGAAGCATAACGAACATATGCAACTTCATCGATGGGTAAAAGTTTTTCAAGAATCTTCATTCCAATCAAATCTGATGTTATCTCATGATCGTCCGCTGACCGCAATTCTCTCTCAAGTTCATCCACAATGTTTTGATAAGTTTGCATGGAAATCGGACCTTTCTCGCCTGACCGGATCAATCCCTCCAAAATTTTATTCCTATCAAAAAACTGCTTTCGGGCATCTTTTTTTAAAACAAAAAGAGGAATTTCATCCACTTTTTCAAAAGTGGTGAAATTTTTATTGCACTGTGAACATGCTCTACGCCTGCGAATAGATTCCCCATCATCAAATAGCCTCTCATCAACAACTTTATTATCATATTTACCACAATAAGGGCATCTAATCATCTCGGTTCCCTCCTGTTTTACCTTCTTGCAGGAACATTTTCATTATATTATAAGCAGAAAAGTATGTCCACCCTATGCATTTTCCATTTCAACGGTATAATCTACAAGGATTGTGTCTACACCGATCTTCACAATCTTTTCCCAAGGGATCACCAGGTCGTTTTTTCTGCCGATTACACCCATAAAGCCGCCTGATCCTGGTAAAACAATAGCCTTTACTCTTCCATTTTCTATGTCCATATCAATATCTATTATTACTCCCAGCCTTTTTCCGTCATTCACGTTGATAACATCACGATCTCTTAAATCGCTCATCCGGACCATTTATCCTGCCTCCTTTTACGACTTCCACATTGTTCTTTTAACATTATTATAGTATATTTGTTAGATAATGCATAGTATGATACTCGTCGAAAAATTGCCATTTCTTTACCTGGATTATGAATCATAAAAAAAATTACCGGTTCAACAACCAGCAATTTTTTTCCTGATTTTTATTTAGGGCATTTGACCCCAAGTTGACTTTTACAAATAAAGCTAACTATCTTTAGAATATCCTAAGATACGTCGCATCCTCCTGATAAATAAAGTTAGAGCTGCCATCCGGGTTTTGTACTGAGACAGAACCACGCCCTAAATTATTCATATTATAGGTAAAAATAACCTCACCGCTACGGGATGAAAAATTAAGAGAAAAACCGAAGAGGACAAAACCTAAAACAATTATGCTCAGGTATTCCTTCACTTTTTTTACTTGTCCTTTCATTTGTCATCCCTCCTTTATCAATTCTTGCTAAAATAGAATCACAGGAAATTCACTGAATATGCCTGCGTAATTGACCTAGTGCTGCTTTCTCCAGGCGCGAAACCTGGGCTTGGGAAATACCTATTTCCTCTGCTACTTCCATCTGTGTCTTTCCCCGATAAAATCTCAGGGTTAAGATATGCTTTTCTCTATCGTTTAACTTTTGTAAAGCATCTTTAATTGAGATAATCTCCAACCATTTTTCATCCTGGTTTTTTTCATCACTGATCTGATCCATAACATAAATTGGATCGCCACCATCATGGTAAATAGGTTCAAAAAGGGAAACCGGTTCCTGGATAGAGTCCAGTGCTAAAATGATTTCCTCCCTGCTGACAACCAGTTCGGAAGCTATTTCTTCCAGGGTTGGTTCACGGGAAAGCTTATGAGCAAGTTGATCTCTTACCTGCAGCACCTTATAGGCAATATCCCTTAGAGATCTGCTGACCCTTACAGGAGTATTATCTCTTAAATATCGACGAATTTCCCCTATGATCATGGGAACAGCATAAGTTGAAAACTTAACATTTTGGTTAAGATCAAAATTGTCTATTGCCTTAATAAGGCCTATACAACCAACCTGAAAAAGATCGTCAACAAGTTCTCCCCTGTTATTAAATCGCTGAATTACACTTAATACAAGCCTGAGGTTTCCGCTTACCAGTTTTTCTCTAGTCTGCATATCACCTTCCAGCATTTTGGTGAACATTATACGCATTTCTTTATTGTTCAAGACAGGTAGTTTAGCTGTGTTAACTCCACAAATTTCTACTTTATTCAATGGGAGATATCCTCCTGAGGTGAACATTTAGTTACTATTAAAAGTATTTCCCTGCATTGTTTTTTTATACTGTCATGATTTTATTCCATCTTTTTTATTTCTTTTTTTAATCTTTTAATGATTCGTTTTTCCAAACGGGAAATATATGACTGAGATATACCCAACAGTTCAGCAACCTCTTTCTGTGTCTTTTCCCGGCCATTCTGCAGGCCAAACCTAAGCTGCATAATTTTTTTCTCTCTTTGAGAGAGTTTATCCATAGCCAAATACAATAATTTCCGGTCAACTTCTTCTTCCAGATTACGAATAACCAGATCATTTTCTGTGCCAAGGACATCAGAAAACAGAAGCTCATTCCCGTCCCAATCTACATTCAGGGGCTCATCAAAAGATATCTCCACTTTAATCTTATTGTTTCTTCTCAAATGCATCAGTATTTCGTTTTCAATACACTTTGATGCATATGTAGCCAGTTTAATCTTTTTATGGGGATCAAAAGTATTTACAGCCTTAATCAAACCAATGGTGCCGATGGAAACTAGATCATCCACTGCTACACCAGTATTTTCAAATTTTCTTGCTATATAAACCACAAGCCGCAGGTTGCGTTCTATTAGCGTTCCTCTTACTTCGTCATTCCCTGTTTTTAAAATTTCAAGGAGTTCCGACTCCTCTTTGAATGAAAGAGGAGGTGGTAATGCCTTATTGTTTGTAACATAATAGATAAGTCTGCCAACTTTAAAAGCAATTCTGCGTTTAAAATATAATAATTTCAACCTTAATCGGATTCTCTGCAGCTTTATTTGTATACTCTGAAATAATCTGTTTTCCATATTTTTTATCAACCTTCTTGTCTACAGGCAGAACGCCAGATATCCAGCGGCAGCAGTACTTCATGCTCTGCCCCTAAGCTATACTGTTCCTGCTGGATACCTACGATAACCTGCTCTTTAATAGTAAAGTGCTTTTCTTTTTGCCAAAGTTTGAAACTTTCAGGTTTGAAAGCTAAAAGAAGACCCCCGTCCTGGATTGAATGGTAAGGTACGAGACAAAACCGGGATGCATTTTTTATTCCTGTTAAAGCTGTTTCCAATTTGGACCAGTCCATTCCTCCTTTTCCAGAAAGAGCCTTACATATTTCACGGGGAAGAAGCTCCTTAATAACGGGGTAAGCAGCCACAGCAACCGGAGAGCCTGAAAAAGGCTCTTTTAACATATTGCCTGTATCCAAAAAAGCTGACAGTTTTTTACTTCTTCCACCGAAGCTGATTTCTACCTCCAGTTCCCCAGATGGAAGATGATAGTTTAGTTTTTCAATAAGAAGAGGTTTTAACCAGCGCACTAGGACGTACAGGAAAGATCCTGCCAAAATTAAATAAAAAAGTGAAGGCGCAGGCAGGAAATAAATCCCTCCGGCAAAGTCTACCGGATATTTTCCCCAAAGGCTAAAGGCGAGAATAAGTCCTCCAAGAGCAAAAGAAGAAAGGTAAAAGATCATAAAGATTACAATACCCTGCTTAAACCCTCTAGGTCGAAAGGAAATATATATCATCAACAAAGGAAGCAGGATTTTCCCTAACCAGGAAAAAAGAGAAGACAATGACGGGATAAATAATACCAGAAGATATGCCGAACCCACTGCAGAACCAGCTAAAAGCCTTAGTACAAAAGATTTTTGATGAGCGACCAAGCCTGTAAGCCATAGTAAAAAAAAGTTCACAGCTAAATTTAAAAATAATACCAGGTCAAGATACATCTTCCCACCTGCTCTTAAGGGACAAAGGTTCCGACCCCTCACCTCATTTTATATTCATTATACTGGGAATGAGCTTAAAAATTTGTTATAATTTGACTTGCAAAAATAAAAAGGTATGGAATATTCCATACCTTTT
>JAUSPO010000121.1 GCA_030656575.1 Bacillota bacterium | reverse complement strand
GAAGGCCTCGTCATCTTCTACGGTGATCTTTTCATCCAGCAGTTCAGGGTGGTAAACTTTTGGGACCAAGGCCTCTTCCATGTTTTTCAATCCCTGAATGGCGTGCCCCTTTACCGGCTCCACACCGATAATCCTGATGTCGGGTTTCATCTCTTTTAGATACCTGCCGGTTCCCATCAAGGTGCCTGTTGTCCCCATGCCGGCGATAAAAACATCGATTTCACCCTTGATCTGAGCAAATATTTCCGGACCGGTGGTTTCGTAGTGGGAAAGGGAATTATTCTCATTGCAAAACTGGTTCGGCATGTAATATTTTTCTGGCTCTTCTTGAACGATATCATAAGCTTTTCTAATGGCGCCGTCGGTGGCCTCTTTGGCAGGAGTAAGAATTACTTCCGCGCCGAAGGCTTCCAGAATACGGCTCCTCTCCATACTAACACAGCCCGGCATTACCAGAGTAACAGAATACCCCTTGGCGGCGCCGATCATGGCCAAGGCAATTCCCGTGTTACCTGAAGTGGGCTCGAGAATAATTTTTCCTTTCGTCAGTGCTCCGGATTCTTCCGCTTTTTTTATCATATAATAGGCCGGGCGATCCTTCACGGACCCTCCGGGGTTACATCCTTCCAGCTTACAAAAAATCCGCACTTTTGAGCCGTTATTTAAATTTTTTAATTCAACCAGTGGTGTATTACCAATAGCAGATAATATGACCATTTATATCGCCTCCGTAAGTACTTTTCTAGACCTATAATTTATTCGATGCCTTCGATAGGTCTTCCTGCAAATTTATATTTATTAAAGAAGCTTGAGGCAGCCAATTTTATGTTTTATTTTACAACACGTAATAACGAAGCAAACAATTCGTCTTCATAATTGAAGATAAACAAAAAGAGCAGCGGTGTGATGTCAAGTAGTTAACTGGAAATTATTTAAGAAATTCACTGCTGTTAAGGGGGTGCTTGCCCAAAAAAGGCATCACTTAACTAAGCCACCCAAATTAACAGTTAACAGTACTAAAATGACATTAACGGTAAATTATGGGTGGATGGAATCGCAGCTAATCTTTATAATATTTCTTGTCGGTTTCCTCCTCTCGGTTGGTAGAGTTGGTTCGTCTTTAGCAGATGAAAGACCAACCGCACCAGTTTACGTGCTGTAAGAGCAAGGGCCCGTTTATGGGCAAACTGTTTCGGTTCAGCCTTTTTCTTAGCATAATACTCGGTAAAAACAGGGTCGTGCACCCGAACACTGTTGGCCGCCTCCATTAAATAATATCGTAAATAGCGGTTACCAGAGTGAATTAGCCGTGTATGGCTGGCCGTAAAGTTTCCCGATTGATTCTCAGTCCAGGCAATGCCCGCATGCTTAGCCAACTGCTTATGGCTGGCAAACTGGTGGATGTCACCAATCTCAGCCAAGATACCAGAAGAAAAGATAGGACCGATGCCCGGTACAGAATCCAGAGTTTGAGGAATCGTTTTTAAATGGTCTTCAATAGCCTTTTTTATAGACTTAATCTGTTCCTGAATTGTCCGAATGACCCGAATACTGGAGGCCATAGCCAGGTTAACAGAATCAGCCATAGCCTTAGATAATCGGTAAGAAGAACGAGCTGCTTTCTGTAACTCCTTAGCCACAGATTGAGGATCGTCAAATCGATTTTTACCATGCTGGATTAAAAATCCAACCAGCTGGTCCACGGAGATTTCTGCTAAAGCTTCTGTGGATTCAAACTCTTCCATGACGGCCAAAGAAGTTGCCGACAGCTTGTTTTCAAAAACAAGCGTGTAATTGCTGCATTTTAAATACAGATTGGTCATAAGGAAATTGCTTTCTCTTACCAGTGCCTTCATGAGATGGTACCTGGTCCGGGTTAGCCGCTGCAGTGCCATCATCGGTTCACTCCAGGTGAAGGGATGAGGTAAGTGGCCGGACCGAACCTTGGCGGCAATATACCAGGCATCCACCCGGTCATTTTTAGGGGCGGAAAGGAAATGAGACTTTTTAAACTCCTTAATTAGACTCGGGTTAAACACATAGACTTTAACATTAGAGCACCTAAAATCTAAATGCCGATGTAAGTATATGGCGGCGTGAGTCGAGTAGCAGCCGGTATGTTCCAGCCCAAAACGAATTTCATCAATACTATGCTTATCTACCAGCTGATTAATCCGTTTCTGCAGCTCCATGATACCGGGTCGGTTATTTAGAACAGTAAAGCGGCATAAAGCTCGTTTCTCTTCTTCATCAGTTAAACAGCATACTACATTCTCCTTGCTGCTTACATCAATACCGACAAACAAAGGGATAGTCATCGTTGTTTTCACCTCCTTAGAAAAAGGATGTGATGTCTACAGTCCTGGGATGTCCCTGGGAAACCCATGAACGACAGCCTTGCGAGCTATTGGAATACACCGGTTCCCCTCGGTGCACTGGTCTCCCTCTGCTGGCAGGAGAGAGGGGCAACCGGGAAACAGTCAGCGTGTTGGTCTATAACATGGGGCCAGGGGAACACTCTTTGAAAGGAAGACACCCGATAACGGGGCAACGGGAGGTAATTGAACATTCCCTTGGTAGACACCTATGGCTATATTTTCCCAAAGACATCCCAGGACTGTAAACCCTTTTTTCAAATTATTTTGATATGATAAGCGGAAACGTATTGTTTGATAGGCTTGTGAATATGCCGCAGTTGTGGATTCTGATGGATAACTCTTCGAGTTACCCACAGACCCCACGAACTGCTTGGACAACGCTTCGCGTTGACCACATATTCACAACCCCTGCTGCTAATTTTTTTAATCTTTTTTTAAAAAGATCATAAGTACGTTAGATAACAATAGATTTGATTCTGTATAAAGTTTTCAAAG
The DNA here is from genome assembly GCA_030656575.1 of Bacillota bacterium. Classification (GTDB taxonomy): domain Bacteria; phylum Bacillota; class Dethiobacteria; order DTU022; family UBA8154; genus JAUSPO01. The sequence continues at coordinate 66 of JAUSPO010000121.1, read as the reverse complement.
AACAAATGAGCACCATCCGAACTGGAAATTTACGTCCAAATCGTCTGCTGCTCATAGTATACAAGG
>JAUSPO010000035.1 GCA_030656575.1 Bacillota bacterium | reverse complement strand
ATTAGAAACAGCGGCTCTTTATTGCAGTCTGCAGTTATAGGGTTTCTCGACATTGCGTGATCAAAAAGGCTAACTATATCGGTCGATGCGGAAGAATCTTATACTGTGCAATTGGTAAAATTAGTTATGCGGAATATGAGTCATATGTTATTTATTCTTTTTATATTATGCAGGAGCCTTTCTATCAGGAACATATTATATAAAAAACTATTTCTCCCCCGGATAGTATAAATTCCTCTAAGAAATAATAGACAGTCCAATACTGGCACTGCCTCGTAATATTTAACTTATTTGTTTTGAGAAATTAATAGTGTTTATAATTTCAAGCAAGCTGTTCTTTCAAATAAGCCAGAGATAAACCGTTACCTGCCAACCCACTTATCCATAACCAGGCAGGCCGTCAGATCACCAGTGACATTTATAGCGGTACGGCTCATATCAAGAATACGATCAACACCGATAATAAGGGCAATCCCGCTGGGGGGTATCCCAACGCTGGTGAGAACCATAGCAAGAATAACCATGCCCACTCCCGGCGTGGCCGAGGATCCGATCGATACGCCTACAGTCATAACAATAATCAGCAGAAGAGAACTGATTGTTAACTCCACGTTGAAAACCTGTGCCAGGAAAACAGTAGCCACACCCTGGTATAGAGGGTATAGAGCGGTACCATTCATATTAACAGTAGCACCTAGTGGGATAAGAAATTGTGCTGTGGATGGATTAACCTTTAGCTTATCCTCAGCCACCTGGATGGAAAGGGGCATCACAGCGGCAGAGCTTGAGGTGGAAAATGCCAGAAGTTGGACCTCACGAATCATCTTCAGAAATTCCAGAGGATTCTTTTTCAAAAACAACAATACTATTAACATGTATACGAGCAGGAGTGTGAATAAACCTCCCAGAACGGTCCCCGCATATAAAGTCATACCCAAAAGGGCATCAAGTCCCGTATGAATAGTTGCCTGCGCCAGCAGGCCAAAAACCGCAAGGGGAGCCAGTAACATGGCCCAGCGCACGACTGTCATGCAGACTTCCTGGATGGATGTTAAAAGGTCAAGTAAAGGCCTTGACTGTTTTGGCATCATAGTAATCAGAGCCATCCCAAAAATGATGGAAAGGAGCACGATCTGAAACATCTCTTTTTCGACCATGGCGCCAAGAGGGTTTTCCGGGAGAATACTTGAAATTAAGGAAGGAACCTTTACAATATCCAGAGCAGGGGATTCCTCATCTGCAGAAACATCCAATGCCCCGTTATCACCAACATAGTTCATTTCAGCAGCACCAATATCAAGAGCTGAACCGTCTATAAATTGTCCGGGCTGAATTATTAAGGCAAAACTAAGACCAATGATGATAGCAATTACCGTAGTAACAATAAAATAGAATGCAAGACGGGTTCCCATTTTGCTAAGATGTTCCATATTTTCACTTGACGCTATGCCCGTTATAATAGAGGCAAAAACCAGTGGGACAACGATCATCTGAATTAAGCCAAGAAAAATCTGACCGGGAAGCGCCAGCCAACTGCCGATAACGAGGGCACTTTCTCTCCCCACCAGTCCCAAGTCGGGTCCCAAAAGCACCCCCGTTATAATCCCCAAAAACATGGCAAAAAGTATCTTTGCCCACAAGCGCCCCTTTGTAAGAACATGCAGCTTTTTGGATAAAAACTTCAATGATTTCGGATGCAGCATCTCCAAGGGTTGTACCATTATGTCTACCTCCCAATTAAAAGTATAGTAATTACTCAAAATTCAGGAGTCAGGAAACAGTTGCTATTAGCTTGGCAAAGTTACCTTCTGGATAACAACGTTAGAGGAGCAAAAACAGTGTCCAAGGTTTTGATACCCTGATCAGGAAAAGCCACTTTAATCACAGTATCTCCAGGTCTGATTTCCACAACTACTCCTTCGCCCCATTTTTTATGAGAAACTTTATCACCTAATATATAATCATTTCTTGGCTGTTCTTTGGCAGGTTTACTTGTATAGAAATTACTTACTGTTTCTTGTTCTCTCTTTATTGGTTTATCAAGGTATTCCTCAGGAATCTCATCTAAAAAACGCGAAGGCAATTTAGAGTGAGTTTCACCATACATAAATCTTCTCTGTACAAAGGATAGGTGCAGCTTTTCTTCTGCCCTGGTCATGCCAACATAGCACAGCCTTCGTTCTTCCTCCATTTCGTGAGGGCTTCCTATGGAACGAAAATGAGGAAAAGTTCCTTCCTCCAACCCCGTGATAAAAACTACTGGGAACTCCAGACCCTTTGCCGTATGAAGGGTCATAAGCACTAACTTGTCCGCCTCATCAACATAGTTATCAATATCTGCAACGAGGGATACTTCCGCTAAAAAGTCCTCCAGAGATCCATGAGGATTCTTGATTTCGAAGTTAGCAGTTACATTAAGAAACTCTCTTAAATTGTCGCGTCTGGTTTCTGATTCCACAGTATCTTCCAGTATAAGAGCTTCCAGATAGCCTGTCTCATTTAAGATATGAGAAGTTATTTCTGTTACAGAAAGAGTCTTCATTTCCTCATCAAATTGTTCCATCAATTCTTTAAAACCTTCTAATTGTTTTAAAGCTCTAACTGGAAGGCCGGGTATTTCTTCAATTAAGGGCAGGACATCATAAGTGGATAGTCTTTTATCAAGTGCAAATCCTTCAACCCTTGCCCAGCTCGTTGAACCTATTCCTCTTTTAGGAACATTTATAATGCGTGCAAGACTTAAATCATCATCCTTATTTACAAGAATTTTGAGATAGGCCAGTATATCTTTTATCTCTTTTCTGTCATAGAATTTAGTTCCACCAAATATCTGGTAGCTAACATTATTTCTAACCAGTTCTTCTTCTATTGCCCTTGATTGGGCATGAGCTCTATACAAAACAGCCATATCTCCATAAAGAATATTACTGGATGACTTTAAAGTAATTACTTCTGATAAAATCTTTGCAGCTTCATCTTGTTCATCCTCTGCATGTATCAGATAAACCTTATCTCCAGTAGGTTTATCGGTCCAGAGGTTCTTTTCTTTACGCCCGGAATTATTTTTTATAACTGCATTTGCAGCATTTAAAATACAAGCGGTAGATCGATAATTTTGTTCTAATTTTACAACCTTTGCCTCTGGATAATCCCTTTCAAAACTCAAAATATTCTTTATGTCTGCCCCACGCCAACGATATATGGACTGGTCCGGATCTCCTACCACACAAAGATTTCTATGTTTTTTTGCTAAAAGATTTACAAGAATATACTGGGCATGGTTTGTATCCTGATATTCATCAACTAAAATATATGCAAATTTGTTTTGATAAAACTCTAAAACTTCTTCATTAGATTGAAGTAGTTCTACTGTTTTCATTAAGAGATCATCAAAATCAAAAGCGTTATTTGACTCCATTTTTTCTTCGAACAATGTATAAACCCCGGATACAACATCCTGATAATAATCGCCTGCGTCTCTTGAAAATTTCCAGGCATTTATTAATTCATTTTTAGCATTACTAATAGTCGCCCCTATTGCTTTTGGAGGAAACTGCTTCGGATCTATATCCAGTTGTTTTAAACATTGTTTGAGCAGAGTTTCCCGATCAGCCGTATCATAAATGACAAAATTGCTTTTGAAGCCAATCTCCTTGGCATGTCTTCGTAAAATACGTACACAAGCTGAATGGAAGGTGCTAACCCACATTTCATTTGCAGTAGGCCCAATAAGATTTGCTAATCTTTCCTTCATTTCATTTGCAGCCTTGTTTGTAAAAGTAATAGCGAGTATCTGCCACGATGGGGTCTTCTCTATTTCCAGCAGGTAAGCAATCCTATGGGTAAGCACCCTTGTCTTTCCTGAACCGGCACCGGCTATAATCAAAAGTGGGCCTTTAGTATTAGTTACAGCTTCATGTTGAGCTTCATTTAATCCCTCGAGAATTGTAGTATTGTTCAAAAAAACCATCCCTTCTTCTGAAGTATTATAACATATTAGGACGATTTAAGAATAGTACGTCGCTTCACCTGTTTTTAATAAAAACATCCTCTTATGATTGAAGCAATGTATCTCGTACGATATGTTTGTTGTTGCATTATTTCGTTCTATTTGGTATAATATCCGTACGGGGTGATGAATATGAACGATACAACAAAAGTTATTACAGCTACAGAGTTTAAGACAAATTTAGGCAAGTACATTGACTACGTAATTGAAGATCACGAAGTTATAATTACGAAAAACGGTAAAAAAGCCGTAAGACTTACGCCTTATATTACAGAAATCGAGCGATATTACATTGTTAAGGAAAATGCACTGGATTATCAGTATGGTGGCAAGAAGGTATCATACGAAGAATTTATGGAGATTTACGAGAAAAGCGAGCTAAGAATGGAGTATATCAATGGTGAAATAGTTCTTTTAGCTTCCCCCGACACCTTCCACCAGGATATCTCCGGGAATCTGCATATCCATCTACGTGCATACCTAAAAGACAAGCAATGCAAGGTTTTTTATGCGCCTTTTGATGTTCATTTTTATAAAGCGGAACTCAAAACACCTGATGTTATGCAACCCGATTTACTCATTGCATGTGATTTAGAAGATACTGTTAATGAAAAAGGGAGATACATGGGTACCCCCACGCTTTGCATCGAAATTTTATCAAAAAGCACCCGATCAAAGGATATGGTAGATAAGCTCAATACGTATATGCTATCTGGTGTAAGGGAATTCTGGATCGTCGACCCTAATAAGCATTCCGTTCTAGTATATGGTTTTAAAGATTTTGACATCGATGAATATACAACCTATAAGCTCGGAGATACTTTAATTTCTTACTTTTTTGAAGGTCTGGAAATCATAGTAAATGAAATATTTGGGGTTTAAGGAGCAGCGAAAACTAACGAAAACCACCGAAAGGAGCAACGTCATGGAAGATGTTGTATCTACACCAAGCATACCTTAACCGTACTGCAACACGAAGAAAGCTGTTCTTTCAGGTATGTAAGTCGATTAAATAATAGAATAACTGCATCGCCGAAGATACTATTAAGTCAAATTTCTTCCCAGGAAGCTGTTCATTCATTTTCAATATAGAGTTACCCAAAAACTAGTAAGGAATTTTTTTCCAGAGACCGTCCGGACAAGGCCTGCCAATCCGGACAGGGATATTCCTGCGTAACCACTTCATACCCCACGTGCTTCATTTCCCCGGCGATGAAATTCGCCGCCGTCCAATTGGTCTGAGACCCGGCCAGCCGATCTCCGATCAATATCATGCCTTCCGATATGGAATCATGATTGAATCAATGTAGTGATAGTTTTTTTTAACTTGTTATTAACCTCCCGGTAACATAGTTCTCTTTCAATAGTGCGGTAGTCCCCACGATCTTTCCACCATAATCCCAACGGGCAGGGTCCTAATAGGAGCAAAGCTACTCCTTTAGATAGAAAAGGCCTCAGAGGCAGCGTCCTTCTTTACGACCCTGATTCATACGGGTTTCCCGGCAGGGGCAGACATTTTCCTTGATATTATCAAACCGGCAGGGACAATAAAAATCTCCATACTTATTGTTTTTTTCCAACATTCCGTCGACGACTTCTTGCTTATTTTCGTTAAAGACGTAACCTTTAATCCTGGCATAGTTTTCAATTCTTTCGAGTATTTCATCTTCTGGTTTTTGAGGAAACCTGATCGCTTCAACCTCAGGATCTAATTTTATGATTTGCAACCTGGCTCCACAAACGGGGCAGATAACGCTATCCTCCACAGCCAGAGAATCTTTATAAACAAAAGATACTTCACATACGGAACAAAATATCTTAGTTTTCATCCTTAAGCACCTCATCGAACTCTTCGGGCCGATAACCTGTAATTACTTTCTCATTTATTACTGTAACAGGAAATGATCTTTTCCCTGTTAACCGTTCCACTTCTGCCAATGCCTCCTTCTGCTCCTCCTCTGGAACAGCATCAACATCTACAGCCCTGTAAAGGAAACACCTTTTTCCGTAAAATATAACTTCACTTTCTTACACCATGGACAAGTCGTTAAAGCATAGACCTTGATCATAATACATACCTCCTTCAAAAAAAATAATGCCTTTCACACAAACAAAAACTAGTATCAACAACAACATGTTATCTTTCCCTGCTTTTTTTGTCAATAGTCATAAAAACTTTTTTCCTGGGTAATAATTAGAGGGTAATGGAGACTATAGATAATGGTAACCTTGAAAAAGAGGGGGTCTCTCTGTGAGCATTATTAAGGTTTTTAGGGGCACAAATCATGAATTTAGGGCATGGCTTAAGACCTGGCCCAGGGAAAATACAGAAAAACACCGGGCCAAGGATAGTAAAATTGTAAACCTTACTATTTACCGGTCAATTAAGAAGATGAGAAATGCAGGACGGTGACTTACTCCACCATTTAATTAAGTGGGGGCTTCTTGGTTCCAGACCTGCGCAACCACCAACACCAATATCCTTACATAGATTCACCTCTACCCGACGCAGATTTTGGCGTTTGGTGCCTTGGATATTTAAAGCATGGAAGGCAAGCTCATCGTGTGGTTTTCGCATTCAGAGTTTATCTAGCCAATTGATCTTCCCACTACGATCTCACTTTGCGAGCAAGGCAGCTTAGATGCGGGAGACTTCCTTGGTAATGGAGTAAAAAAACCTACTAAAATAAAGCGGCCTTCATTCCTTAAATCAGATAACATTCAAGGATGAAGGCCTTAAGTTTAATTCTGCACAGGAAATATTTTACTTCTTATTTATTGCTGCGATAGCGTTCTCCAGGCCCAATGAAAGAAGTTTCTCTTCCGTTGGCACGCCCTCTTTTGTCCAACCCCTGGCCTCATAGTACTCATCGAGCATTATATTCAAATCTTCCCTGGGGATATACTGGCCCTTGGAGTTTCCTTCCTTAAGGGGTTCGGTAAGGATTCTTTCCGGGAAAGTATCGTCGGCCCGGGAAAACCCTGCAAGCATATTAAAAACCTTAGCCAGGTTATTCACTCTTTCCCCGACAGTCTCCACATCTTTTGCTGTAAACTGCAGACCGGTAAGTGATGTCATCAGGTCAGCAGTGTTCTGAGCAGCGATTCCCGGAAGGGCCATATCAAGAATAAAGGCGCACATGGTGGCACAATCGCAGGTGACGCAGCGGAGATCCTGGTTCCATTTGGTCAGTTTTCCCTTACCTTCAATGGCAAAGCGATCTACTGCCTCAGGCACGGGGATGCCAAAGATCTCCTGGAAAGCGTAGCCCCGGTTATGATCGGCACCGGTATAGGATGTGGCGTAGTTGAGGCCATGGGCCTTTGCCCCACGGACATCATAGGCGGGCAGTTCCAGGCCTTTAATATGCATGGCATATTTTTCGGCACCTTTGCCTATTTTCGCAGCAGCAGCTTTTACGCCATCCGACAGCAGTCCTCCCAGGCCTCGCCTGTAGGCAATTTTTAAGAGCAGTTCCATCATCGCTTCATCATTGCCAAAGCTGAGGTCCACGCCATCAGTGTCTTCTTTTGTTAAGATCCCCCGTTCAAAAAGTTCCATGGCAAATCCTACAGCTACCCCTGCAGACATGGTATCCACACCCAACTCGTCACAGAGGCGGTCTGCTGCGATTACAGCATCAATGTTATCTACACCGGTTTGGCCCCCCAGGGAATAAATGGATTCAAACTCAGGCCCTTCCGTCAGTGTGCCCGCATAACTTCCTTCCCTGGCCAGTTTCATCTGGCTGCATCCTACCGGACAGTTGTGGCAATGTTCTCTTCCGATTTTCCTTGATGTATTAGCCTCCACACCAAGCTTTTCCACGGGGGCCCATTGGCCTGTAGCTGACCAGTTTTTTGTTGCAAAAATACCCAGTTCACAGGTCAGATCCATTACTGCAGGAGTACCTGTATGCGAGAAGGAGGGGTAAAGAACATGGCTTTCTTTCATGGCTTTGTTCATGACCGAACGGGCTTCCTTGAATGCTTTCTCATCGGCAACTGGAATATCTTTGTCTCCTCTGACAGCAATGGCTTTAAGGTTCTTAGACCCCATGACCGCGCCTAGGCCCTTTCTGCCTACTGCCCGGCGTTCATTGATGATACAGGCTATTTTGCTAAGATTCTCCCCTGCAGGGCCGATACATACAACGCGTATGTTTTGGTCTCTCAGCTCATCCTTGACGATCTGCTGGCAGTCGAATGTCTTGGTTCCCCAAAGAATCTCTGCGGATCTGAAGCTTACCTTTCCTTTATTTATAGAGAGATAAACAGGGGTATCAGCTTTTCCTTCAATTATAAGGGCATCATAGTTGTGAAACCTCTCAAAGTTAAAATGGGGACTGGGAACCGTCCCCATGCTTTGCGTCCCGTGCTATTAAGTAACTTATTGGCTGAGTAGATGCTAATTATTTTTCTAAGTTCAAACGCTTATTTCCGTAGACACTCCAAGAACTTTCAGCGCATTGTAATAATCAGCCAGGTAGTCCCTTCCTTTAAGAGTAATCCTTGCATCATTTATTACCACGTAATCCAATTTACTATCACCATCGGGAATTTTTGTTGTTCCCTTGATTAAACCCATTTCACTTATTATGATCATAATGCTCTTCCACATAGTTTTTGAAATACCGAGCGCTTCATGCCTGATATCAGTAAAGTCTGGTTTTTCTTCCTGAGTGGCTTTTTCAAAACGCTGGAGAATGGTAACAATCATTCTCTCAGTAAGTAAACACACAATCTAACCCCCTCTTTCTACCTGACACTACAGCAATATAGTAATTAACGGAGTCCCTCTTTAGAGGAATGTCTCCAAGCAATGATACCGCAGTATTGTGTTAGTAACGAAGGAATCTTACGCTGTAGTGCAAAAAAATAAGTAAATCTCTCTCTAAAATCTCCATCTTTTAGTGTATTTAAATTAATATCGTAAGCATTCCTCCTCCTTTCACGTGGTATAAAATAATACTATACAAGGTTTCGGCAAGAAGAAGATAATTTCCTTCATCGAAATATGTCTTTGTTTGTAATAATTTACAAATTCCTGTAATTTATTTCTACTTGATTGGATGAAACGTTAAAAGCCCGCTTTCGCGGGCCTTTAACTAAGATAAATCAAGTTAAGACTCTCTTATCCTCCACCGTAGAAAGGAAAGATTTCTACATTATCCCCGTTATCTAAAGATAAGTTAAAGTCCTTAACAATTAACTCATTGACGCGTACTATTGACACGTTTTTTGGCTCGATCTCTACTTTCTCAAGCAGGTCATAGATAGAGCTGCCAACTTCAATCTCCAATCTGATGCCTGTTGTACTGTTATAATCTTCATATTTCAACCTGAAAACAGAGTACAACCTGACAGTTACATCCATACTCAAAACACCCCTAAGTGAAACCGTTACTATGTCTTAAGCATTCACCACCCTATCTACATGCTAAAAGGGTATGGCCTGGGAGAGTTCGTCGTCGCTTAGGTCAAAAACATTGTTTGTTGGAGGCAGCGGCTCGCTGTACATGAACCCCGGGAGCCTGTTATCCTCTGCCGTAAATCCTGCTTTTTCATTGAAACTCTTTTCCATAATCAGAGACTGTACTCCCAGCCCAAAGAGCTTCTCCACGCTCCACTCGCCGCCAAACCGAGCGGCTACCATCTCCAGAAGATGACCGACGTTGGCCGGATCTTCTGTACAAAAACCGGAGAAGATGCAGAGGCCTAAGGTATCAAAGGTGGCCATCCCAACCTGAAGGTTAGTGGAAAGCTCAACCTGGCCTTCTTTCTTGTAGGGATCAACTGTCGGGTTTCCAATGGAATTTCCGCAGGTATGGTCGGCTCCCATGGGAGAAGTGGCATAGGTAACCCCTGTACCTTTTAAGGCCCTGGGGTCATAACCAGCTATTGACTGGCCTTTGACCACCGGTATCCTATTAACTCCCAGCTCTTTCCCTACGTATGCGGTTCCCTGACCCAACACTCTGCCGAAGTCTGTGCCGTCGATCATTTCCTGGATTAAGGCCAATGTTCCTTTTTCATCACCAAAAGACAGTTTCCCTGCTTCCATGCAGACGGCGATGGTGGCACCCGTTTCCATGGTATCGAGGCCGAAGTCGTCACAGAGCCGGTCTATTTTAGCAATGGTATCAAGGGAAGAGATCCCGCAGTTTGAGCCGACCAAAGCGATGGTTTCAAATTCGAAACCTGAGGTAAGGTAGTTACCATTTTCGTCATTATAGATGTTGGAACAGCCGATGGGGCATCCCGTCTGGCAGATATGGCCTGATTTTCCTCCTCTTTCAGCCTGCATTGTAACGAGGGTTTCTCCACTAATCTTTTCCGCTTCTTCAAAGTTACCGCTGCTGAAGTTCCTGGTAGGCAGAGCGCCCAGGGCGTTTACGCCGTTGACCAGTACAGCAGTGCCCAGTGCCGGAAGGGCCTGACCTGATAAGGGGTTATCCTTAATGCCCTGGATGTAGGCCTTTACCGCTCCTGTAAATTTTTCTTTGTCAGCGTACTCGATCTCAGCTTTGCCTGCCGGTTCAAGGACGATGGCCTTCAGCTTTTTGGAACCCATGATCGCTCCAACTCCGCCCCTTGCTGCGGCTCTGCTGGGGCGCCCTGACATATCGCTGATCTGCACTGTAGAGTTCTTGTAGACCCTTTCACCGGCAGCACCGATGGAAATGGTGCCGATCTTATCGCCGAAATCACTCTGCAGGGCAGAACAGAGTTCATAGTTGTTCATCCCGGCATATTTATCTCCGGGAAGCAGTTCGGCTCCATCTGCAGAGACTTTTAGAATGTACCATTCATTGCCTTCCGGCATACCCTCCACAATGATCGCTTTTAAGCCAAGCCTTGCCAGCATTTGAGCAGCCGTTCCCCCGGCGTTTGCTTCCTTTACCGTTCCCGTTAAAGGACTTTTGCCGCCAACTGAGATTCTGCCTGATGTGGGTGCGGTGGTGCCAGCTAAGAGACCTGTACTGATAATCAGCTTGTTCTCAGGGCCTAAGGGATCGCATTTGGGGTTTACTTCATCGTTCATTATTTTGGCAATAAAGTTCCGCCCGCCAAATAATTGATATTCTTCTTTTTGGTCCTCTACCTTAACGGATTTAGAAGCCATGTTTACTCTTAATATATTGGCCATAATCAATCCTCCTTTGAATTGGGATTTTGGACACAATTGATAATATTCCACCTTTTCGTTATTATTCCTGCCTAGACGTTTAATTGTTCGGGGTGCTCACTTTATCTTTTGTTTTAGACCCCCACATCTAAGCGTAGCGTATGTGGGACTTCTAATCAGGTGGAGTAGGCTCTCCACCTGATTCCCCGATATTTCAGCTTTGCTGAAACGAGTTTTTTACTAAGCAACAATTGCGCTGCATTCGAGGCCGTAAGCATCAGCTACAGCCTGACAGACTATCTTGCCACCAACTACATTAAAACCTTTCTTCAATGGTGAGTTTTCCGACATAACCTGCTCGTATCCTTTGTTTGCCAGCTCCAGAGCATATGGCAGCGTTACGTTATTTAAAGCATAGGTGGATGTACGGGGAACAGCGCCCGGAATATTCGGAACAGCGTAATGTAAAACCCCGTGTAATACATAGGTCGGATCACTGTGGCTTGTAGTGCGATCAATAGTAGCTATGCATCCACCCTGGTCAATGGCAACATCAATGATTACAGACCCAAGCTGCATCGTTTCCACCATTTCCTCTGTAACTAACTTTGGAGCTTTTGTTCCCGGAATAAGGACGCCTCCGATTAAAAGATCAGCACTGGCAACAGCATCCTTTATAGTATACGGGTTAGCCATCATTTTTGACAACCTGCCATCAAAAATATCGTCTAGATAGCGAAGCCGCTGAGGGTTATTATCAAGTATAGTAACATGGGCACCCATACCTACTGCAATTTTGGCAGCGTTTATGCCAACAATGCCACCGCCAATAATGACCACATTCGCCGGCGCTACTCCCGGCACCCCTCCTAAGAGTATGCCTTTACCACCCTGTCTTTTTTCTAAAAACCGCGCTCCAAGCTGCGTTGCCATACGTCCAGCAACTTCGCTCATTGGAGCTAAAAGAGGGGTGGTTTTTTCCACTTCCACTGTTTCATAGGCAATGGCTACTACCTTCTTCTCCATGAGCGCTTTCGTGAGTCCTTCTTCTGCTGCCAGGTGCAGATAGGTGAATAGGATTTGTCCTTCCCGTAGAAGGTCATATTCTTCCAACTGCGGCTCTTTAACTTTATAGATCATTTCTGCACGGTCATAAATTAATTCCATAGTCGAAACTATCTCTGCTCCGGCCGCTTTAAATTCAATATCCGAAATTCCACTCCCCAGTCCTGCACCTTCTTGAATTAATACCTTGTGACCGGATTGGACAAGTGCAGATACGGCGCCGGGAATAATCGCTACACGATTTTCATCTTTTTTAATTTCCTTGGGAACGCCGATAATCATATGTGCATGTCACTCCTTCCATCTAATGCTGATGCCATCTCACAGTAGTACAGTAGCTGGCGTTAAATCGACTTGACTACATCAAGGAAAATGTCTATTGCTTTGGTTGCATGCTCTCTGGTGATTATCAGTGACGGCATAAACCGGATTACGTTACCATATCGGCCGCAAGGAAATACGACAACTCCCTTATTAAGGTATGCTCCTAAAATCTGGCCCATCTTATCACCATTCAGCGGAGTGCGTGATTCCTTGTCTTCAACCATTTCAACACCAATCATCAGACCTTTTCCGCGCACTTCACCGATTAATTCAGTATCCTTAGCACCTTCGCGGAGCTGCTGTGAGATCTCCTCGCCCACTTCGGCGCAACGTTTAATAAGAGCTCCGTCGTTTTCGGTCAGAATATCAATGTTGGCCATAGCAGCCGCACAGGTCATAGCATTTGCTGCCCAAGTGTTGGGTTGTGAGTAATCATCGATTTGTGCCGCCAGATCCTTTCTCATTGTCAGACCAGCCATAGCCACGTCGCTGCCCATTCCTTTACCCCAAGTGATCATGTCCGGCTCCACATCATAATGTTCAATACACCACATTTTACCGGTACGCCCCGCTCCAGCCTGAACTTCATCGGAGATATAGAGAGCGCCATGTTTTTCACAAGCCTTCTTTACTATTGCCAGATAACCGGGTGGTGTGGGCACGTACCCGCTTTCACCCTGCTGCGCCTCGATGATGACAGCGCCCACGTCGTCAGCCCCCGTGTATGGTGTATTGAGAACATAATCCACGTACTTCGCACACTGAAGATCACAGCTTGGATATTCAAGTCCGAAACAGCAGCGGTAGCAATATGGATAGGGTATATGAATTACACCGGGCATGAAAGGACCGAAGCCTTTGCGATATTGATCTCCTGTGGTTAGTGAATTACCGCCTAACCAAATACCGTGGTAAGCACCATGAAAAGCCACGATCTGAGACCTGCCGGTAATCTTGCGGACAAACTTAATTGCAGTTTCAACAGCGGCGCTGCCGGACTGGCCAAAATAGGTGATACAGTTTTCACGGAGACCTGATGGCATAACGCTGGATACTTTCTGGGCAAGTTCAGTTCGTTTTACATTAGACATATCACCGGCGTGCATGAGTGTGCTCATTTGATCCTGCATGGCTTTAATGACGCGGGGATTACAACGACCTACTGAGTTAACGGCAACTCCAGCTGTCATATCGATGTACACATTTCCATCAGGATCCTTAGCGGTCGCCCCTTTGCCCTCGGCATAGACCATGGGATACCTCCCGGCGCCACGAGCCATTGACTCATACTCAAACGAATCCTCAAGAACCTTTTGTGACTTTGGACCGGGAACACTGGTTACCATTTTCGGAGCCTCATCATAGGAAAGCTGGGCCAATTCTTTTTCATTAATCATTAAAATAATCTCCCTTCATAAGTTAATTTTTGAGAAACTAATGAATTTACTGCTTTAATTATGTGGGATGGAGTTTAGATTTGCCATACGTAGAAAGTACCAAAATTCTGATTTATTATTCATACCTAAGAATGATCTTTCTCCTAACAACCCTGCCTTTAAGAAAGCCAGAAGGGCTTTCTTAAAGGCAGATATTTTCCCCAAATATAGCTCTAAATATTATTTAATAATTAATACAGAAGCCTTGGAGCAATGTGCTACCCGGCTGCTAACACTTCCAAGTATCATCTCTTCAATCTTCCCCAGACCCCGGCTTCCAAGAGCTACCAAATTAAAGTCATCTTCTGCTGCTGTTTTACAAATAATATCTGCGGGATGGCCTTGTTTAAACAATGTTTTTACTGTCATCCCTTTTTCAATGAGCATTTTTTCAGCCTCTTCAAGAATTTCTTTAGCACGCTTTTCTATTCTGATACGATCTAATTTAACAAAATCAATGTAAGTAACCTGCTTTTCGCAAATAAAAAGACTATAAATGGAATTATATAACATAAATGGAAGCCATCTATCTGGACAAATATTTTGGGTAAGATATGCTGTTCTCAAAGATCTGCTAAGGAGGCGGTATGATGAGAACAAGCTATTTTATTGACCATGTTGCTTACAGGAGTGTGATGGCGCCATGAAAGATATCGGCGCAATCATAAAATCAGCGAAAAATCTTCTTCCGGTGGATATAGAAGACGAGTTATTTGATCAATTGGGCAATTCAGAAGCCCCGGAAGCCTCCCCGGCCGGTGCGATCCTCATGGGGGTGTACATGTTAGACTATGTAGGCTTTCCCAGATATATTGACGAAATACTGGGAGAAGAACACACCTCCATCGAACAATTGAAAGCTCACTATCAGGCTATTAGGGTTCCAGAGAAACCGCTGAAACCCAGCACCGGGATCATTGCAAGCTTGCTGGTTGCGGACATGGTTGCCCGGCCACGCCATCTCACCCCAGCCTACAAATTTGAGGAAATGGCCGAGCAGTGGCGTACAGGTCCTTTACTGGGCATTGCGCCTTCCCTGTTAAATGACGATCGTATTGGAAGAGTGCTAAGTGCCCTTGGTGCAAAAACGGAAACCATGGAAGAAGTCTTATTCAAAATGATCATGGACGCGGGCAAAAAAGCAGGCATTCCGTTAAACAAGTTTATGCTGGATACGACCGTCCTGGAGCTTGACGGCAAGTTTAAGAATGCGGAAAAGGTCGTACCTGGCCGTGGCAAGAATTCCTTTGCCCAGCTTATTGTCAGCCTTGTGATCGCCTCCGGTTCCAGGCTTCCGGTGGGATTTAGAGTGCTGGCGGGAAACACCAACGACGCCACTACCCTGCCAGGTGTCTATGAAACGGTGAACCGTATCGCTGACGAGGGTTCCGTGGAATTTCTCATGGACCGCATCTACCCGACCCCCAGCAATATTTTATTTTTAAAAGAGCGCGAACAGGAGCGCATGGTCTATTGGGTCTCGCCACTAAAAATGGGCCTTTCCAAGAAAAAAGTGCGCCAGCAAATTGAGGAAGCATATGAAAAAGACCAATGGAAACCCATCAGCTACCGCTCGGGCAAAGAGGAAAAAGCAAAAATGGACCCGCCTTTGAAAGCCTTTGAAAGCACCTGGACTTTGACAGAAAAGAACAAGCCGGAACTAGAGCCTGGTCAAAAAAGACGCCCCAAGGGCTCCATAAAAACCACGGAAATAGAGGTGCGCTGTGTATTCTATCGGCATGAACACCAGGCAGAACGGGAAAGACAGAGCCGGGTAGAGAAACAAGAAGAACTGGAACTCGTCCTGCTGGACTTTTCTGCAAAGCTCAACAAACGCCAATATCAGGAACTGGACCACTGCCAAAATAAGCTTGCTGAACTGTTGAAAAGATATCCCGGCGTCAAGCAGTTTGTACAATACAACCTCTCCCAAGCAGACAACGGCAGCATCACGTTTGCCTGGTCCTGGCAGGAATCAGCCCTCGCAGAAGAGCTTAAGCATGATGGCACCTTTGCCTTGCTGACGAACTATACCCCCAAGCAGGTCAATGCGAACCAGTTGGTCACTAAATACCGTAGCAGAGATGAGGTTGAAGTTGATTTCAAGCAAATGAGAGGGCTTTTAGACCTGGAACGTGTCTTGTATCGGCGGCAGGAACGGATTGACAGCTATGTTTTCTTAAAGGTCATCGCCCTTTTTGTTTTGACTTTCATGCGAGCTTACGCAAAACAAGAAGGCGTCAAGGCAACGGAAAAAGACATACAGGAAAGCATGGGCAATATGCTTTTAGTCGAAAACAATATTATGCCTTTGGAAATGAAAACGTACAGCGTTGCCAGAGATTCGGAGCTTACTCAGCTTTTCAGGAAAATATTCGCACTACCCAAACCCCAAACGCTCATCAAGGTACTAAACGATGCAGAAATCGCTCGCGTCGATGAGTATGTCCGTAAATGGCACGAGGCGTGGATACAAAAGCAAAAGGCCCCTCAGTAACAACGTAACTACCAGAAATGGGGTGATTTGACATTAACTAATTCATTGCAAATATACACTTTTTTGCTTTTGCATGGGAATTTGAAGATCATATCTTCACATGTTTAATTTGTTGACCCATTCTTTAGCTAATTCGCTTTCTTAAGCGGCTGCAAGGAATAAGGTTAATAGTGAAAAATGCAAGGATTTTGCTGAAAGGTGTTGTTTGCGAAATGCAGGAAGTAACATTAGGTACTTCGGCCACAGTTAAAACGGTAATCTCCGCTTTCAAACCTGCTGCTAATTTTACGACTTCTTCTATTGTCTTATGAGAGTGCCCCGAACCATCAACTGCCAGTAAGATTTTATACATCTTAATACCTCCCATCTTAATAAAACAAGGATTGTGGCCCTTTCCATTCTAACCTGTTATTTTCCCCGGACTTTCTATAGTAATGTCGCTGGAGCCAAGTTCTTCCGTGAGCTTTTCCAAAGGAGTCAATTCAAAGAGCCCTTTTTTCATGACCAGCTTAACCCAAAGAGCTGACCCAACGGAGGCTATTACCAGAAAAATGACAGCAAACTTGTAAATGCTTACTTTCAGTACCGGATCGGGGAATATATTAATCATCATGTAAATCATGGCCAGTATGCCTAATATTTGGGGTATAATGCCCAGAGGTGACTTGAAAGTACGCTTGACATGTGGATATTTGTAACGCAGGATAATTACATCCAAATGGGCGATGATATAAGTAATAAACCAGCAAAAGACCCCGGCCAGAATAAAAATTAAAATCGCTTCAATTGTAGCCAGTCCAATAATTATAGGCACCACAAAAAGAATGCTGCATCCAACAATTCCTACCCACGGTGTCTGCCAGCGATTAATAGTAGCAAAGATTTTGGGGGCCTGCCCCTCCTGAGCGAGGCCGAAGATAAGGCGGGGAATAGCAGCAATAAGAGTATTAACAGTGCTCATTGCCGCAAGAATTGTCACTATCGCCATCCATATCTGTCCTGTTCGACCCAGAATAGCCATCCCTGCATCCACATGGGGAGTCGTAGATGACGCAAGGTCATCCAGGGGCACATACATAATAGAAGCATATCCGAATAGCACTTTAGCTATAAAGATAATGACAATTGCTAAAATCATGGCCAGCGGAATATACAGCCTTGGATTTTTGATTTCCTCAGCGAGAGGGCAGACAAACTCAACCCCGATGAAAAGCCAGAAAGCAAGGGCAACGAGGCTCAATACCCCTAACCCCATAGGATTAAATGCATCGAAGGATGTTGCCAAAGGCACACCCGTACCCGTACCTGTAAGGCCGATAATACCAAGCACAGCAAGTGAACCGATCATTGCCGTGGTAAGGACTATCTGCAGCCAGGCAAAATAATCAATACCACGGATGTTAACGAGCATTAAAACAATAATCATGCCTATAGAAAAAACCTTGGGGTTTATCCAGGACGCAAAAACTTCATTAACTACAATTCCCGGGATAGCGGCCTCTGCGCTCCCGGCAAAAATATTCACCAGCACATAACCTGCAATTACTGATAATAAACCTAAAAAGGGTCCCATCGCAGGAAGGGTATAATGGTTAATTCCGCCGGCACGGGGGATCATTGAAGAAAGTTCAGCAAAGGAAAAAGCAACAAAAAGATTTAAAATTGCCGCAACCACCATTGCAATAACAAAACCCTTTCCTGCAATTCCAAATCCCTGCCCCATGGAAACCAAAGTTGTGGAGGCGACAACAATTCCTGTTGCCGTTGCAATAACTCCCCACAGTCCAATTGACTTTTTGAGTGTTTTTTCAGCCAAAATACAAACCTCCTCTAACTATTTTTTTTCCTGAATCTCTCCCTTAAATTTCACCTCCTTTCGTTTTTTTTAATTTAATTCATTCTATATTTGCAAAAAGGCATTCCATAATGCAAAAAGAGAAACAAATTAAAAGAAAGAAAATATACAGAAAATTGTTTTCTTGTCATTATACATATTTCTTAAAATAGTGTCTATAAGTAAAAAGTACCAATTATAGAAGATTAAACACATTTATATAGAACGCCTGTTGTTCATTCTTAAGTATGAATTTAATGAAAACGCTTGCCGAATATTTTTTTCTTGTGTTATAATGTTTACAATACTTTTTCACTTCATACTAGGGGGAATTTTTATATGTTTGAAAACCTGCTACACAAAGAAAGCTCAAAAATGCTGGATTTTCTTGATGCTATTCTGGTCCCCCCTAATAATTTTAGACAGCAGGTATTATTATCATTGAAAGACATTTTTGGGTATCAGCGCAGCTCCTTCTTTTTAATTGATGATTATGGAAATATGGTTGACCCGGTAACCATAAATATTGATGATTTTTATTGTAATGTTTACAGCCAACATTACTTTAAAATTGACGCCCTTCACCCTTGGAATCTTAATCAAAATTTTATACTTAAACGACGCAATATTATTAAAACTAGCGATATAATACCTGACTCAAAGTTTAAAACTACAGAATATTACAATGATTTTTTAAGCAAACAAAATATTTATCACGAGATAGCCGTTTTTCTCTTGGACGGGTCCAAATTAATCGGCGTAATTGGGCTATTTCGTTCTTCAAAAGAGAAAGGATTTAGTATTAACGAAATAAATAGCTTGCAAAAAGTTTCGACGCACGTCTCCAGTGCCCTGGCAAGTGAGTTGCTTTTAGATGATACTCAGTGTAAAAAAGAGATTTTGGAGACTTTCTCCAAACAAACTCCAACGGGTTTAATAATTTTTGATAAAAGTTTGAAAGTTCATTTTCTCAACGAAAAGGCAAAAGAAGTATGTGAAGATGTTATGCAGGGAGAAAAAACTCAAACGCCTCAACAATTTATTAAATCTTTGCTGGCGGAAAAAACAAACTGGCAATCGGGATTTAAAAAAACAATACTATCCACTTCATTAACACATTACACTATACGTATCCTTCCGGCTATTCACTATTATTTTCATTTTAAAGAACTCTTTATGGTCTGCATTCAACCAGATATTATCTCCACGAAAAAACAGATCCCGGGAGAAGTTACTGTTAGTGAAGATACCCCTTTAACAAAAAGGGAAAGGGATATCTTAGAATTACTGATGAAAGGAATGAAAAACAAAGAAATTGCTGACGCTCTTTTTCTGAGCGTACATACAGTTAAAACCCATATGCAGAATATCTTCAAAAAAATGGATGTGACTAATCGGATGAGCCTGTACCACAAAATGAATTTATTAAATAACAAAATAATGTAAATTTAGCAAAAACCAAACACCATAATTGTACAACAACAAAACCTCCTTTTCTATAGAGCGAAGGAGGTTAATTAGTTAGTTAAACTTTCAAATTACACCTTCTAAGACAGGATGCATTTCTGGACGGACAGGCCCGTGCCATGGCAAGGGCAATTATAAGTTACTTCCAATAGCCATATGAATGGGAAGTTGACAACCTGAAGCACACTTAAACATCATCAATTTGCGAGTAACGAAATAAGAGTGTTATCATTCTTCTAAGGGAACAGCTGCATTGCTCTTCCTGCCTGTAAAATAAATGGCTATGGCAATTACCACTGGAATTAAGGTAAGGAAGAACATCATACTGTAACCTAAAGCATTGGCAACAAATCCCCAACCTATTGAACCGGAAGCCACCCCGATATCTAATGCGGTCCAGTACGTGGCATTGGCCGCACCCCTTCTGGCAGAGGGGACACGTCTGATACATTGAGCCAGAATCGTTGGCTGAATAAATCCGAAGCCTAAACCATAAAAAATTCCTCCAACAACCAGGTGCAGAGGGGTGACAAGCCGGGTTAACACTAAAATAGCAGTAATCATAGCGATACTTCCAATTAAAAAGACCAGATCATAACCCTTTTCCCCTTTCCTGTCAATGATCATTCCGGAAAGAGGGCGAAATATAAGTGTTGTGATGGCAAATGCGGCAAAAAAGAGCCCGGCTGAAGCCAATCCCTGCCGGAAGGCGTAAAGAGCAATAAATGATAAAATTGTACTGTATGTTATGGAAATAAAGAGAATTACCATGGCAGGGCGCAGGGCTGCTTTTTCCATAAAAACGGTTTTCGTTTTTACGACCTGCTTTTCAATTTGCGGGTATTTTACAATCAGAGCCAGGATAATTGCTATCACTATTAAAAGGGAGCAGGCCAGAAAAAGAGCCTCAAAAGAATACCCGATTAACCATAAGGCCAGAGCAGGAGCTACAGCCGTGGCGATACTTAAGGTTGCACTGAAAAAGCCCATCCCCTCCCCCAACCTTTCCGGAGGCACAATATCCGAGGCAACTGTCCATGAAGAGGTATTGGCCACTCCCCAGCCCAGGCCCTGAATAAAACGTAATACAATCAAAAGTGTAACGGGAACCATAAAAATATAAAGGATTGAAGGTAACAGGAAAACCAGCAGCCCGCCTAAAAATATCAGCTTACGGCCGTATTTATCCAGAGCCCAACCTGCCACCGGCCTGGAAAAAACAGCTGCCAGGGTCAGCGCAGCCATGGCCAGCCCTGCAATACTGCTGCTCCCCCCGAATCGTTCAATGTAAATAGGCAGGGTAGGAGCAAAACTAAAAAAAACAAGATAGATAGAAAAGTGCGCAAGACAGCTTAAGATAAAATTTATTGTCCAAAGCTTCGGCTTTCCCTGCTGCGGTATACTTTTTTCCAACTTAACTCCCCCGTTTTCGTTTTAATTAGATCTTATTAAACACGACAATGCGATTCGTGTTCGTGCCCCGGTCATTATTGCTAACTCCCCAGATATTCGATGTTTTTGTAAACTCCTGCAGGTTGACGATCACGCCTTCGCAGGCAAACCCCGCTCTTAAACCAAGACTTATTACATACTCGTCCAACCTGATCTTACCGTTTTTAACCTCTCCCACTTCAAAGGCAACCCAACCCCCCTTTTTGGTTATCCTAAAAAGCTCTTCAAAAACGCTTCCCATCACCAAGGACCATTTCTCAACAGTTCCTGCCATCGTAATTTTTTTCTCAATTTCCGTTGTATCTATTTTATTAAACCAGCACCTCAACCAGTTATCCATGGAATACTGCACAACATCCAAAAACGGGGGTGAAGTAACAGTTAACTGCACAGAATTATCCGGCACCTCAGAGGTATCGCGGGCATCCTTCTGTAAAAATACTGCGGTTTCCGAGGCCTTATGAAGAGCCTCTTTTTCACTGCTGTTCAGGTTCTTGAGCAGACTGTGGGACTTCTTTAAAATAATCTTTTTCGTATCCCGGTAAACAGGCTGCTGGTTCCTTTTTTGATTAATTTTCTTCTGTCTTTCAGGTAAAACAGCCTGATTGGGAGGAAGAGTATATACAGAAAAAAACCCCGGAGAATGCCCCGTTAATCTGTTTGTTGAAACCATACGTATCCAGCTGTCCACATGGTCTTCTTTCCCATCTTCCTTCCGCCCCTGAAGATAAGACTGCAGCGAGACTATCTCACCTTCCGTGTCCGGGTAAAAAAACATGGATAAATCCAGGTCGGCCTTCCGCTTTTGGTCAAGAGGAATTTCACCCAATCTTGCTTCTACCTCACTTAGTGATGGGACAAAAAGGCGTGGTTTAGAGAAAACCTCGCTCAGAGGGTTAATATCGTTAGAGATTACCCTCCGCCCAAGAAGGGCTGCTTCAACGATTGTCGTTCCCCTACCGCAAAAAGGATCATAAACTACCTCTTCCTCCTCAGTAAGAAGATTAATAAAAAAACGCGGCAGCTGGGGTTTAAAACATGCACGGTAGGAAATCTGATGGATTGCAGAACCCTGCCTCTGTTTTGAAGTCCAAAACTCATTAATATATTTTGGAATGCATAATCCCCCTATTTGCATCTCTTCAACAAGAGTTCTTTTCTCCTGCCCGGGAATGGCGTTCGAGCTAGAGTCTTCACTAAAAACAAAGTCTTTTAAGAAATTTGAGATATATGTTGTCATAACCTCAGATATTACACAAAGGAGTTACTAATTCCTTCCCCCGTAAAAAGAATAAATAACCCAGTCAGCTAGATATTAAATGACTCTTCCGTCCCTGTATATCTCTTTCGTAATTTAGGTTTCTCAACCTTACCGGTCGGATTCCGCGGTATTTCCCCAAAGAATACCTTTCTGGGTCTCTTATACCTGGGAAGCCCTTCACAGTAATGCAAAATTTCTGTTTCCGTGACCTGCCTTCCGGGAACTAAAGAAACGACGACAGCTACTATTTCCCCCAGCCGCTCATCAGGAAATCCAATTGCTGCAACATCTTTCACGTCAGGGTGAGCGTGGATGAAGTTTTCGACTTCCACAGGAAACACATTTTCCCCTCCGGTGATGATCACATCTTTCTTCCTGTCAACAATATAAATGAACCCGTCCTCGTCCTCTTTCACCATATCCCCTGTGTAAAGCCACCCATCCTTTATTGCGTTGGCCGTTGCCTCAGGATTTTTGTAGTATTCCCGCATTACGCCATTCCCCCGCACGACGAGTTCGCCTGGCTGCCCCTGAATAACATCATTTCCTTCTTCATTAACGATACGGGCCTCCCAATTAAACCCTGGACGACCAATGGCCCCCACCTTGTGAGTATTTTCTATTCCCAGATGAACACAGTTGGGTCCAGTGGATTCACTGAGACCATAGGTTGTGTCATAAGACATATCCGGAAAGTAACTTTTCCAGTGAGTAATTAAAGATGGAGGCACAGGCTGTGCCCCGATGTGCATAAGACGCCACTGAGAAAGCTCATAATCCTTCAGTTTCAGCTCGCCACTGTCAAGCTTCATAAGAATATCCTGCGCCCATGGAACGAGTAGCCAGACGATAGTAGCTCTCTCCTCGTGCACTGCGTCGAGAATGCTTTCCGGCGTGGCCCCTTTCAGGATAACTGCAGATCCGCCTACAATGAAGCTCCCAAACCAGTGCATCTTTGCGCCCGTATGATAGAGAGGCGGAATAAGGATAAAAATATCTTTCTGAGTTTGAAAATGATGATTGTTTTCAGTAATACAGGCATTTTCCATGTTCTTGTGGGTTAGGAGGATCGGCTTTGGCTGTCCGGTGGTCCCTGATGTGAAATAGAGTCCGCAGGGATCGTCTAAGCTAATCGGCACATTAAGGGGTTCAGAGTCCGCCCCGGAAAGCAGACCAAAATATGATTCTGCATAGGATGGGATTTCTTCTCCCACAAAAATGAACTTTTTCACGGAGCCCAGCATATCCTTTATCCCTGCTATCCTTTCGCTGAATTCTTCTCCGAAGATAAATACGAGTGGCTCAGCAACGGCGGCGCATTTTTTTATATCCTCGCCCGTAAAACGGAAATTTAGGGGGACTACCAGTGCACCTGAGCGGACAATACCAAAGTAGGCAACCAGCCAGTCTATAGAGTTGTTCATGAGGTGCATAACCTTATCACCTTTTTTGATGCCCATACTGCTGAGGACATTGGCAAATCTGTTGGCGCGCCTGTCAAACTCACTCCATGTGATTGTAAACCTTTTGCCTTCTGCGGGAATTCTTT
Organism: Bacillota bacterium; assembly: GCA_030656575.1. GTDB lineage: Bacteria > Bacillota > Dethiobacteria > DTU022 > UBA8154 > JAUSPO01. The sequence continues at coordinate 3,737 of JAUSPO010000035.1, read as the reverse complement.
CAACCAAAGCTGTGCTCTCAGGATACATTCTTGCATTCCTGGCCAACATCTCACCAATATGAATTTCCATACTCATTCATTCTCCTTTCAGGCTGCTGCCTGTCTTCGTAATAATCCACTTATAACTGCTCTACGGCTGGACTTTTTGCATGACTTCTTGAGAAGTATACGACCAGGGCGATTACCAGCGGAATAATAGTGAGGTAAAACATGAATCGATACCCCATTGCCGCTGCGACCATCCCCCAGGTTATGGAACCCATTGCCACACCAATGTCAAAGCCGGTCCAAAAGGTGGCATTAGCAGCTCCTTTTTTCTCTGGAGAAACGCTGCTGATCGCGAGGGTCAGCATCATCGGCTGGATAAATCCAAAGCCAATGCCATACAGTACCCCTCCTGCAACTAAGTGGAGCAGTGAAGTAGTCTGTGCCAGAACGGGCACAGCGGCAATGGCCGCAAAGATTCCGATTAAAATGCCCAGGTCGTAACCCTTCGTGCCGAACCGGTCCACAATTATTCCGGAAAGGGGGCGGCTTACGAGGGTTGTTACAGCAAAAGAGGTAAAAAATAACCCTGCTGAGGCCAGACCCTGTTCCATAGCATGGAGAGAGAGAAAAGACAAAAATGAACTATAACCAATAGTCACACAGAGCATAACCATTGCAGGCCGGAGTGCTGATTTTTCCATAAAAACCAACTTAGGTACCGTTGACTGTTTTTTAATTTGTGGATATTTAACCAAAGCTGCCAGGACAATGGAAGCCAAAGTCAGAAGGGAACATGTAATAAAAAGGGTCTTGAAAGAGTAATGAGCAATCAACCAGAGCCCCAGAGCAGGAGCAGCAGCCATGGAAATACTTAAGGTTACACTGAAAAACCCCATTCCCTCACCCAGCCTCTCACGAGGCACAATATCCGAGGCCGCTGTATTTGACCCGGTATTTCCCACTCCCCAGCCCAGGCCCTGAAAAAAACGTAAAACAATAAGAGTGATCACGGGAACCATCCAGATATAAATGACTGTGGGTAATAAGAAAAAGATAAGCCCGCCGAGGAAAATTATCCTGCGACCGTATTTATCCAAAGCCCAGCCTGCAACCGGCCTGCTGATCACAGACCCCACAGTAAGTGCAGCAAGGGCCAGGCCTACAGCGCTGGTCGTCCCTCCGAACCTGTCAATATAAACGGGAAGGGTTGGAATAAGACTGTACAAGGCAAGAAACATCGTCAGCGAGGACATACAGATTAATATGTAATTGATCGTCCAGAGAGGAGGCTTCCCACCCACCTGTAAATTACCTTCTAACTCTTTCTGAGTTTCTTCCTGCATCTTTATCATCACTCTTTCTGCAAATATTTTTTCTTCTATTTTCAATTATTATTGAATCAAGAATAACTTTAAATATTAGACAAATTAAGAAAAAACCCTTTTAAATTATGTGAAAAATCATATAAGAAAGGGATAAATCCCGTTAATAAAAAACGAAATCTATCCCTGTTATTCCAGAAGTAACTTATTTTTAAGGACCGACTGCCTGTCTCTCAGGGTCGGCAAAACCGTTAAGCATCAGATTGACATAGTTTGGAAGCCCATTTTTTATAGGAACGGTTATCTCTCCGCGGATCAGCGGACTGACATAATTGATAAACTCAGATGTCACATCGTGCCCTGAACCTGAAATCCACTCCGCAGGGATCTTTTTCTCCACATTGGCAACCTTACCCAGCTCAACATTCCCGGTCAGGCAGCGGTAATCATCCTCATCTGCCCTGGTCAGAGTAACCATTAAACCGGATCTTCCCCCGGATGCAAGTTTAACCGCTTCAGCACCCACCATGTAGGCTTCTTCCGCATCAGTGAAGGAAGCCAGATGCATGGCAGAACGCTGGGTTGTCCCCGGAACATTACATCTTGCCTTGATACCGGTTTCGTTTTCGATGAAAGCCTTTAAGGAACCGGCAAGGCCACCAAGCTGCACATGGCCAAATGAATCTTTACAACTGGCCGCAAAAAGGTAATCACCCTTTTCATCAACAAGGCCCTCCGATGCAACGATATAGACATAACCTATTTCCCGGTAAAGCCTCTCCACCTCGCTGAGAAATTTTCCTTTGTTAAGGGGCACTTCCGGCAGGCAGATTAAATGAGGAGCACCGGCTTCTTCTCTCCTGGCAAGAGCTGTAGCCGCAGCCAGCCAGCCTGCGTTTCTGCCCATTACTTCCAAAATTACCACCCGGCTGTTGTTCACTAACCCCTTTAAATCAATCCCTGTTTCAATTACGGTGGTGGCCAGATACTTTGCTGCACTTCCAAAACCGGGACAATGATCAGTAAAAGGCAGATCATTATCAATAGTTTTTGGTATACCTATTACCTTTAAGGGGTAATTGTCACTCAATGCAAGTTGGTGGACACGGTTTGCCGTGTCCATGGAATCGTTGCCGCCAATATAGAAAAAATACTTGATGTTGTGCTGCTTAAAAATCCGCAGCAGTTTATAATAATCTTCTTCTTTAAGCTTATAACGACAGGAACCAAGAGCCGCCCCGGGAGTATACCTCAGTCCTTCAATAATTTCACTTGACTGGGAAGAAAGATCAACAAAGTCCTCCTGAAGGACGCCTTTTATTCCATAAAGAGCACCGTAAAGGGTACCCGTGCATTTCGCTTTAAGCCATTCCTGTATAACTCCACAAACACTGTTATTTATTACAGGTGTTGGACCGCCTGATTGTGCAACAATACCATTCCCCAGAAGTTTCATATATCCTCATCTCCTTCTAAAAATAGAGCTATGTAGATTAGCGGGAATGGCATGTTTTCTTTATTAAGTTCTTCCTTATTAAGTTAGATAACTATTCGTCGTTAGTGACTTTTATTCATAAGTAACGACTTCAATTGTAACATCATCTCGGGAGATTGGCAATAATTTTGGGGATAACAATATCTGTTACAGTTAACTGTTTCTTCTTCACAAAAATCTCCGAATTGAACCATCACAGCTGAGTTGATAAATTAAGATGCATCTTGACCTTAGCAATTTTAAAAGATAATATAAGTGAAAAGCAGCATAACAAATTGGATGATTGCCTACAGAAGATAAGCTGGGAGGAATTCTAAATTATGAAATCGGCGCGTGAATACTTATGGTTTGAAACGAGCAGGAGGGTTGAATTTATCAACATTACTTCACAGGTCCAGGATATTATCGATAAAAGCAGCATCAAAGAAGGATTGTGCCTCGTTAATGCCATGCATATAACAGCAAGCGTCTTTATTAATGATGACGAAGGGGGATTGCATGAGGATTATAAAAAATGGCTGGAAAAGCTTGCCCCCCACGAACCTGTATCCCAATATGCGCACAATACATACGAAGATAACGCCGATGCTCATTTGAAGAGGCAAATTATGGGCAGGGAAATAGTTGCGGCAATCACCGACGGAAAACTGGATTTTGGACCATGGGAGCAGATTTTTTATGGGGAATTTGACGGCCGGAGAAAAAAGAGGGCACTTGTTAAAATCATCGGGGATTAGGTCTACAGCAAAAATTAAGTAATAACACCTAGGGGTCAGGCTTGCATTATTGCATTTCCTTCTATCACATACTATCTTAGCTGCTGCTGAGCAACATCTCCCATTCTGCAAATTCTTCATCCGTTACTGCAGCCGCGGCTATGAGGGACATTATCCTGGCCACCTTATCAGCCCACTCCATATCCACTGCATAGT
>JAUSPO010000033.1 GCA_030656575.1 Bacillota bacterium | reverse complement strand
TCACTTCCTTCTCTGGTTTGGTTGTGCTTTCCAGAGATTAAATTAGGAAGTGGGCCTGATTTTACCTGCTTTTCCAAATGCTGGTGGCCTACTTTTCGTGGCCATTTATGGTTATTTTATCATGGCCATTAACACTCTGCCGCTCTCATTTCGAACTGTTTCCATTATGGAAACAGTTGAATCTTTTTCAAGTTCCCCAGATTCATAAATGTTTTTCAAGTGCTTTGAAATAGCTGCTTTCTGAACATCAAACAGCTCTCCCATGGCCTTTTGGGTCATCCAGAAATTTTCTTCTGCAAAAAAAACATCTACTTTTACCCTGCCCTCGTCTGTTTGATATAGAATGATTTTGTTTTCTTTTGATGGGTTGTCCAAATTTCACCACCCCTTCCTTACCGTTTGACACTTATTTTAATTGCAACAGATCATCAAGCAACTCATATCCACGGTCATTAAAGACATAGGTCCGTTCATCGCCCCCAGTCTTCACAGTAATTACGCCCATAACCTGTCCGGCCGTCTTTCTAAACGTCATCGGTAATTCACCGTAAAATTCCGTGCCGTAGGATTCTTGAATAAAGTCCTGTTTATTGAGATGAATGGTACGAATGAAATTGAGAATGTTGAATTTAATCTGATCTTCAATACTTAGATCCCCAGCTTTTATCATCCTTTTTAATTCTATCTCCGAATACTTCATGCTCTTATCCCCTCGCATAATCGTACGTGCCCTATTAAGGCATACGGCTCTTCATGTTGCATTACTTAGTTTCCTAAGTGTATAACAAGCTATTGTCTATAGTGCTATTCTCAGCTCTCAGTCTGTAACACTGCCAATTAGCTTGAATCTGCAACATGCTAACCCCTTCCCTCCGTCTGCTTTCACAGGCTTCTTCGGTACTATGAGTTAGTCGGACTTCCTATAATGCATTTGCTCGTCTTGCTCGTTTCCTTACTTGACTTTGCATACTGGTTTAACAGACACTATAGGACCTCAGCTGTTCTATTAACATAGTTAACATCAAACTCGCCAAGCCCTCAGACCACGGAAGAGTTATATAAATCTCACCATGACGACTTATATACTGTTGTCTGCTACCAGTATGACGGTATCGACCTCTTCATTTAGATAATAATTTCGTGGCTCAATAGCTTCACTTTCGTTTCGGCTCGTTTGCTCCCCGCCCTACGCTTAAACCTAATGTTACCATTTCGGCTCCAAGGACTAGGTACAGGCTACTGGTTAGGTATTACCTGATAGGATTTTCCTACTATATGTTAATAACTTACTAATGAAAATGAAATTACTTCCATTTTCAAGAGGAAACATCACGCATTTACGTGCTGTTTCGCAGCTCGCACCATACTCTTTTATTAGTGAGGATAAGCCTATACAACTAAGTACCTGCTCCAACCATCCATTACCGTTTTTATTTGCTGCCCGACTTACAGGCAAATCCAAATAGCTGCATAATTGAGCAAGGCTCTTATCTTCTCTTTTATCTAAAACCAATCCCATATTTTCACCTTCCAATCTAATCATACTGCTGGTCTAAAAACTATATCATTTGTTTGGCACCTTATGACATTCATCTAAATATTTATGAGCAAATGAAATCAACGTCAGTATATCTAAAGCCTTTGTTTCATCCATCTTCCAATTTATCTTTGGAGTATGTGCTACAGGATTTCTAACAAGATGGAATATAGATTCCAACAGTTCTTTAAGTCCGATAAATTCACTAACTTCGCTATCCGTTTTTAGTGCATTAAAAAACAGATAGGGATCATTTTTTGCAAATGCTTTTTGAAATAAAGTACCGCCATCAACAGTTAATCCTGTAATTTCACGCACTCTCTCTGCTAATCCCTTTGCGGCTTCAAATACCGCATCATAGTAATCTTTCCTCAAATAATCTTTAATACAATACTTTTCAACTTCATAATGAATAGCTCTGATGTAAAGTTGCCTTCTCAAATTGTTGACACGCCTGTCAACTTCATCGAGTGTCATTGCTTGAACAACTTCTGTAAGCCGTCCTTCCTTTGTAACAGACAACCCTACTAATAATAGCACCTTATTCGTTTCTTCTAAGAGGAAATTATATTTCTCCCGCCTTGCTTCATTTGTATAGCTAACAGGATTTAATGCCTTTTCAATAAATGCATATATTTTTTCTGTGTATTAATCTCGTTTACAAAGCAGTTGTATAACCAGTCTCTTTTATTCAATCCTCGGGTATATGTATAATCGTTATTTGAATTACCATCATCAACCAACGCAATCGGGCATTGCATTAACAACCGTTCTAACTCTGTTTTTGTAAGGCCACGGTTCGTATCAGCTAAAGCATCACATACCGCCTTAAGTTGCTGTGCATCTAATACTTTTTTTGTCATTTTACCCCCAGTATTTTATACTTCTGCCATCCAGAAGAAATCTTCTCAATAGATTAGATACTTTTTTTGTTTCTACTAGCATAATTCAAGAACTACGTGCTGGCTAGCTTCACATTATTAGCCATATTATGCTATTTGCCTAAATTTTCAATTATAGACAAACTTAGTGTATTGATAATGTGCCCAAAGCTACAGAGTTTTCTATAGTTGCAAATTAGCTATTTAACTGTATTCTCTTTAGATTTATCTTCATTATTTTGAATTCCAGACCATCGATTAGTAATTTCTTTCAACTTTGTGTCATCAAAAAGATCATTTGTCCATCCGTCTACAAAAGATATATCTGCGGAATCTGGCAATTTTTCTTTTGACAGTTCTTTGATTTTAATCCTACTTGGTAAAGCTGCTGCTTCACCCACAAAAACTGCTTCTCGTCGTGTTAACGAAGATAAAATTTTTGTTAATCCGGATAAACTATCTGGTAGAAATTTTGCGACATGTTCTTGGTCTCTTGAATTCGTTAATCTCAATACTATCCATGAATTACATTGAGAGAGAACCGTGCTTTCAACATCTGACGGCCTCTGTGATATTAACATTAGACCAATACCGTATTTTCTACCTTCTTTCGCTATTCTTCTAACAGCTTCCTGCGCCTCTTTATACTGTGCCTCACCTTGATTAGGTACATATCTATGTGCCTCCTCGCAAGCGATAAGAATCGGATCTCTCTTCCTTTCATCTGAAGACTGCCAAAGTTTGTACTGGAAAAGCAATCTGCAAATTAAAGCTGTTAGTGGTCCCGAAATTTCATTTGGAAGACCTGATATATCAATAATTCGTAAATTTTTATTTTCACTTTCAGGAACTTTCCCAATAAATTGAGCTAATATTTTATCAATTGTAGGTGAAGCTTCTAAGTATTCATTCATAATAAAATTCAGTTGAGGATTTGATCGCAGAACGCGAATTTTTTTAAGTACTGATTCAATTTTTTGCCTTGTATCGTCGGAAGCTGTTCTTTGCTCCTTTTTCCCTATCTTCCTACCCTGAACCATATCTATATGTTTTATAAACTCATTTAAATTAAAAGGGATTGGTTTATCTCTATCAAAATTTTCTCTATCTGTTTCAGTTTTACCGCCAGCCAAATCCGGTTTTTGATCACCATCTGGATCATTTAGCGATTTTACAATCCCAGCTTGTACCATCCGAGCATAAGAAAGGGCTTCATAAACAATATTATTTTGAGAAGTTGCCTCATGCTCTGTTTTACCAATTATCATTGACCGCAACTCATCCCCAGACATTAACCAATATGGCAACTTCAATTCTGATACAGTATCTCCGCCAACTGACGATTCAGAATACGCTCGATATACTATTGCTTCATCCCTGAAAGCTTTTCCATATTCGCCATGTGGGTCTATTAGTATTATCCGCGAACATAACTTTTTTTCGTTTTCATATCTGTATGCAAGTACTGCATGAAGAATGGCTGCAACGGTTGCTGATTTGCCAGATCCTGTAGAGCCTAAAATTGCACAGTGACTCCCGAATAATTTATCCATATTTGCCTTGCATATTGCTGAATTTGCACCAACATATGTGCCTATAGGAAGCATAGGATCATGCATAGATGCTGCTGTTTTTTCTGCTGCTTCATATATTTTTTCCAACTCATCTTTGGTTGTTAAGTAAGCAAATTGTAATGGTAAAGGGTAAGTCTCAACCCCTCGATTAAAACTTAACTTGTTCTTTGATTCGCTCCAAAAAGCCTCACCAAACAGATCTGCTTCAAGTATACGAGAATCGTCTGTTGGCATTATTCTTTTATCTTCTAATAAATCGATCTCGGAACTCATCCTAAGCATTTTTACATATCCGAAGATAATTTTTCTTCCAAAATGAATCTTAATAACGCTTGCCATTTGTCCGATAGAATAGACCCTGCCATCTATGGTTCTGCTAAGGTTGCCGAGATAGTTATCCAATTCAACTTTTATGGAATTGCCATTAACTTCAACTATTTTACCTATTTTTAAATCATCATGTTCTTTAAATATAATCATAATGGCTCACCATCCTTTATGAACTTTATTAATTCACTGAATTTCCACCAATTGAGCATTGGTTTTGTGCTATCGTAGATAAGTGTATCCGAACCATGATAAATACCTTGGCTCGTAGCAACAAATATTCTTTCCGATATTGTTGTATTTTTTAGCCATCAGTTAATACTTCATTAAGATTATTAATGAACACAACTAAAGTCGTTTTGTTTTTTGTGGCTTTTAGTGCTATATCTATTTCAGAATTTATATGCTGATCCCCGAAACTATATCCAGCACATATCGCTAAATTCTCTGATGGTGAATTCAGTCGTTCTCTAAACTTTGTGAACAACAAAGCAAATGGATCTTTCTGTGTTTCAACATATTTTGTAGCTTGGGGATAAATCAAGACATCTTCAGATGCTCCCAAATAGTCTACACCATATCGATTACGAATTAAGCCAATTGTTGGGTCTTTAATCCAGTCAACAGAGCCATGGAGCTTAATCATATTAACACCAGAGATATTATTAAAAGATACATCCGGGTTCCAAAAACCGATAGCCGCTCCACTAAAGCCGTCATTTACACTGAGTTTTTCAAGAGCTAACGCGTCTTCCATAAGCGTATCATAATTTGTAGTAAAAATTGAAATGGATGACCGTGTAAACAAATTAGCTTTTGAGGATAACAAAGCCTTTACAAATTCTCTATGATTTTGAATTTGAGCAATTGGTTGATCTATCGTACCAACTCTTTCTGGAATCCCTTTTGTTATATCTTCTTCTTTATACCCATATCTGATTGTCTTTCCAATTTGTCTTACTAACTCAGTATGTAAACTTAATAGATCATCCTTAGTATAAGTGTTGCCCTTTAATTCAACGCAACAATATCGTGATCTTTGGGATAATGCTAGTAAGTCCCCGATATGACTTAACACATGTTCAATATGATAATTATCGAGAAGATCATCTGCGATAATTTGATATAGTATTTTAAAATTATCCGAAAGTTGTTTTTCTACTCTTTTTGTTAATGTTATCATTAAAGGAATATTCGCTTCAACACTTATACCAGCGCCGAAAAGCCAATTCTGGTTATCACTAGATAAAAGTTTTATAAGTTCTTCAACTGTTTCATCAAACAACCCCATATTAACCCTCTTTTCGTTTTTTATGTTATTATAAGAAGTTCGATTTCCAAGTATATGCATAATTATATCATAGATTCTGGTAAAACTTGTTGAAAGTCTTTTACTTGACTAATTTTTCAGAATATCATCAGTGCTTTCTCTGGCGAACTATGCCCTCATATATCCAAGAAAATCCGGTTAAGCAGCGAATGCTTTTCTGGCGGTTTATATAAAAGTAAAACCCGCTTATTCTTAAAAATAACCGAGTTTTTATCATCATTATTGCCCTTCAAAATCCACCCCTCAAAATCGCTGAAACACTTGTCCCATGCTGCTTTAAGCAAGATTTATCCGAACTATCGTTTCAACGTGCGCCATCCAGGGAAACATGTCCACTGGTTGACTTCCTTAACATAAAGAGAGTAATTCAATTGATAGCTATTTTTATTCAGATGCATCTATGGAAAACGGGGTTTTTGAAATTCCTTTCAAAAACCCCGTAAACAATGTATGATTACTGATCAAAATGGACTTGCATCTATTTTGTCCTAATGATTTGAAAAGAGGCCGCGTTGTCACACAGCCTCTGATGATCAGTTTATTGATGATTGTTTTGGGCGATAAACCCATTCGAGGGTTCAAATCCCCACGGCATGTCTGAAAACCCCAAATGCATCTACGAAAAACGAACCTCCCAAAATCGCTTCGTAAGGCTCGCAAATCCGCATGGTTACTGGTCAAAATGAACTTGCATCTATTTTGTCCATAAATTATGGTGGAGGCAAGGGGAGTCGAACCCCTGTCCGAAAGCATACCAGCAAGAGCATCTACGGGTGTAGCCTCAGATTTAGGTTTCGCTTGGCCTGCTCTCTGAGACGAGATCCGGTCTTGCTAGTTCAGTTGTTATTCCCTTCCCTGTGGCTGAACAAACCGTAGAGTCGGTAGCCTGCGTTGTCGGCGCCTGGTTCTGTCCCCTGCAGGCTCAGGACAGTCAAACGGCTGCTTTATTTAAGCAGCGTATGCGTAATCGTTGGCGTTTAAAACGCTTTCCATTTTTTTGACCGGGCCATGGTCCCGGACCCGCTTCTCTAACCCATCCCAAAATAATTAAAAAATCACTTTCACTTATAGCATATTTGTGCTACAATGTAGCTACCAGTATTTAGGAGTGATACTATGGCAAAGAAAATTGTTTTACGTCAAATGGGTGGATCTATTGGTGCTACGATCCCAAAAGAAATCGCCGAACGTTTCCATCTAAACAAAGGTGATGAAGTTTTCGTTTCTGAAACAGACAAAGGTATACTCATAACACCGTATGATCCAAACTTTGATAAAGCTATGGCTGTTTATGAAAAAGGCGCAAAGAAATATCGAAATGCACTTCGTGAGCTCTCTGAGTAGGTGCGTTTGATGAGACAGCCGGTTTGGTTGACGAAGACTATAGTTGAAGCTATCCATCTGAGCCAGATACGGGAACACGGTGGGCAGTATGGAATCAGAGACACCAATCTTTTTGAATCGGCACTTGCAAGGCCTATAAATTGCTGGGCATATGAGCAAGAGTCAGACATTTTCATTTTGGCGGCTGCTTATGGATATGGCCTGGCCAAGAACCATTGTTTTATAGATGGCAATAAAAGGGTTGCCTTTATGGCTATGTACACTTTTCTTGGTTTGAACGGTTATGAAATTCATGCAACAGAGCCTGAAGTTGTAGATATTATGCTCGGTGTGGCAGACAGCAGCGTTTCCGAAGAACAATTAATAGTCTGGCTTCGTAAAAACGCCAGACAAGATAGCAACTAAAATAAGAACTGGCGGTAAAGTTTGTTGTGTAATGGTTTTGCCATCTGTTACCTCTAAGTCAAATCCTTGTTCCTCAAACTGTTCTCCATTTTCGCTTATTAGCTTCATTTTCAACGCCGGTGCATACTTTTTAGCAGGAAGGGTGTGCAAAAGAAAAAATCGTCCGTTTCTGTACGATCATTTTACCTCAGAAACACCGAAAAGCCCTTATATAAAGGGCTTTTCATTGTATTAATATTGTTGATAACATATGGTGGAGGTGGCGGGAATCGAACCCGCGTCCGAAAGCAAAGACACAAGAGCATCTACGAGCGTAGCCCCGA
>JAUSPO010000018.1 GCA_030656575.1 Bacillota bacterium | reverse complement strand
CCGGGTGCTTTCTTGGGATGTGCCGTAATAAACAGATGCACATGATCCGGCATAATCTCTATCTCAGCAATCCGGAACTCAAACTCATCAGCAATCTCATTAAATAGTTTTTGACAATACTCAGCCACCTGGCCGGTCAATACTCTTTTCCGATATTTCGTTGACCAGACAACATGATACCATATGTTATAAACGCACGTTCTCGCATGTATGTTTGGCATACATATAGTATAACAAATATATGCTATTAATGCAAGTATTAATCTACGTATAATACCATAACATATAGTTGCTTTTAATCGGCTTTCATCTCGGGGTCAATAGACCCCGGGGATTCCCGCCGAAGATCCTAAATGGGAAACAAACAAAATAGAATTTATTCAGGGAGAAACTTTAATACCGATTGCCCTGCCATTGTCCAATACACTATTTGAGGTTGACAGCTGAAGTATTTCCACATATTACATCGGTTTTAGAAGAACGCTATGGAACTATTATACCGGAGTTAGGAGAATGTGAATATGAAAATTACTGATTTTTCAAAGAGTTTAACTGATTTTTTATCATCATTTCTTCCAAATATCTGTAACAATTTTTAGGAGCCTGGCGGAAAAAACCGGGATCTACAGGAAAGGGTTAAACGTGCATAAATTGAGGCATACCTGCCTGACTTTTTAACAACCTGAAACTTCAATTTTGATTTTAAAGCTTTCTTTTTAATATGCCTAATGTATTCTTCGCTGGACATATTCTTAGTCTCTTCATAGTTTTTTTGCCTGATCTCCATATATTTCTTTCATTGTTTTTGATTCATCCATTTTTTTAGCTTTCATCCTCACCGATAAAAAATTCCGGAGTTACAATTTCTATATATGAATATCCCATCAGCTTATTAATCCCATTAACCCCAAAAATTGTTTTTAACTTCACCATATGCTTGAAGTTCCATGATACTAGTACATTGCATCCGTAAACAGTGGCCAAGGCTACATGAATAGCATCATCACGATATCTAATAGGGAAAAGTCCCTCATTCATATATCTATCAGCAAGGTCTATGACTTCATCATCAACTTCCATGACTCGGGGCCGTGATGGTGCAGCTAGTCTTTTCACGTGGGGCACTTTCATCCCCCCCCTCTATACCGGTTTATCCCGGCGCACAACCTGTCCCCATGTCCCTTTTTCAGCTACTTCTTTTCCCGGGAGGATTTTGTTTTTCTCCCAAGTTCAGCGAGTTATTTTCATAAATAACTTTCCTGAGTTATCTCTTCATTAAAAAAAGATTTTATCTTCGGATGAAGGGGACGTGGCTCAATAATTGGTTCTACCCCACTTCTCCAAACACTTCGATATAACCTTTGCCATTCTTCTACATAATTATCGCCAAAATCAGGTGATTCAATGCCAATATCAATATCACTATCTTCTGTTGCTGTTCCATTTGCATACGAACCGTAGAGAATAACCTTCTTAACTCTAATTGTTTTACTTAAAAAAGAAACATACTGTTCGATCAAGTTTCGGACTTCAGTTTCTGTTCGAGCCATTTTAGCTCCCCCTCTGTTTTTTTGCAATATCACTTTAAATTCTTCAATAGAAGTTTGAGAATAAAGTATTTCCCTATCTCCTGGATACCTTCCTTCTAGCTGATACAAGTTTAAGTTAGACAAAAAATCTAATTGCTCCTCATTTAATTCATTCATCAAATTCGAACGTTCTGTAAGTAACAATAAATTGTGAGTTTTAGGTGGTATCGTTTTTTTTCTTTTTGTAAAAAAAGCTTTCAACATTTTCTCCATCGTTAAATGGCAAAAAAACGCACATTCCAAATATTTCTTATTATTAAATAAAATCTGTGCTGTATCAAGGTTTTCAAAAGATTCATCAAACCAGTATTTTGTTTGTCCATTTTATTTACCTCAACTAAATTCCTGTTTTAATTTATTTTACCATTTTCCCTTAGGAAAAAATAGTAAAAAGAAAGTGTCAAACAGGGCTGTTCCAGTTTAGTAAACAGACCTATTAAAGTTGCTATGAAGATAATCCATATTATGTGGAGTAAAAGGCCCCCCCCCGAGATTACTTCCCCGGGGGGATGGTTGTGGTAATTTAAGAGGATAGCAGACGTCATTTGAAGATAACGCGGGAGAGGTTGAGTTTTCTCCCATGTAATGACAACTCTGGTAATTTATTGTGGGACATGGAACCTGTCCCCATGTCCCTTGCTACTGTTCCACCTTATGGAACGCCGGGTCCGGGAGGCAATGAAACAGGAAACTGAACCGCTGCTAATCCCCGGCAAGAAGAAAACATTCAAGCCTACCGGCAAGAAGATATTACAGAGCCTGGAGAATATGATTGTGATGACTACCCCTGACCCGCTTAGAAGAGAATTCCCCAGAAATCTTAAAGTCCCGGAAAGGCTGTTCCGCCTTGCCGGCATTGAGCCGGAAGTGTACCTGCAGGTTCGAGAGAATCCCTGAGTATTACCAGAAATTAACTCTTAAATTTAACTAGCCCAGGGATGTTGAATGTAAGTTAAAACTCTACTGTAATAAATTGAGCATAAACTTCATTAAGCCAGTATTTTGTTTGCATGTCCTTTTTCTTCACATCATCACTCTTTATGGCTTAAAATCCTGTTTTAAGCAAATATACCATTTTCCCTTAAGGAAAAAAAGACATCCTAAAGATTCACCTATACCAGCAAGAATTAGGTATACGTAGGGGTTTCCCCGGCAGATAGATTAAAATTTACTGATGAAGGTAATCCATTTTATGTGGAGTTAAATTGAAAAAAAGCCCCCGGGAAATTTCTCGGGGGGCTCAATTAACTGGTAATTTTTCAGGGGGTTCGTGGGACAAGGAACCTGTCCCTCTGTCCCACCTTCAAGTAGATCAGTGTCGGCAATGCCCCAAAAGCGAGCAATGCCCGGTTAAATTCCAGCAGAAAAGTGCGGTGCTGCGTGTGATGCGAAATGCTATCCTGGCGGCTCATACCAGAAACCGTACGTTTGCCAAACCGCTGCGCAAAGAGGCTATTAGCAAACGGGCTGCTGTCGAGGGCTCTATCTCAGCCGTGAAACGTTCACAGGGCGCCGATAAGCTGAGAGTGCGCACTCATCCCAAGGTCCAGGTAGTAACCGGCTTTAAAATGATTGTCCGGAACATCCGTCAGATCGTCCGTTTCTTTCAGGGGAAGTTTCGCAGGAATGCAGTCTTATCACCACCTACAACAGCAGTAGTGTGTACTTTTTGAGAAAAAGCAAAGGAGCAAGGGAAAATGGAACAAAACTGATAGAGTAAACGTGTATGCTGCTAGATTATTGACGAGAATAAGCAAATGTTTTTGGTAATCAATGTCATTTTTAGGTAGTTTTTGAGTCTAATTGGTGCATAAAGTGAATTTATGCAGTGGAATCAAATTTCAATTATGCATGATTCTGTCAGGAGATACAACAAAAAATAACCTTCCTGATCTTGCCTGGGACAAGGGACCTGTCCCCTAGTCCCATCTGGCTAAAATGAGATTAACTTGATCAGCCACAAACCCCTCTGAGATGGTAATGGCGGTGGCCATTTCCCTCTGGGCATTTTTGTAGTCGAAAGAAACATTTTCCCCCTCCGTAAAACCTCTACTTGCCAGCCCGTCAATAAATCCTTCCCTGACCGCATCAAGTGCGGAATGCTCGACGATCTGCACGATCCCGATCTTGTACGTATCCGATGCCGGCCTGGCACACCCCCCCCGTGATCATGGCAACAGTTAGCAGTAAAACGACTCCCATACCAGTAATTTTCTTGACAATATTGTCCCCTCCTCTGAGTTTTTAACCTTTGTTAACCTATACCAGGCAATTCCTTAAAACTTATGCTTTAAATTTATAACTCATATTCCGCATAACTAATTTTACCAATTGCACAGTATAAGATTCTTCCGCATCGACCGATATAGTTAGCCT
>JAUSPO010000016.1 GCA_030656575.1 Bacillota bacterium | reverse complement strand
TTCAACGGGGGAGATAATTTGCGCACCGATAACAGGGTGCTGTTTGATCGCTTCAAATTCCTCATTAGTAAGGGAGGCGGGTTTTCTCAAGATATGCTCGGGAACTCCGATTTTACCAATATCATGCAGTATGGCCGCCTGCTTAAGCAGATCCATCTCCATGCTGGAAAGCCCCATTTCCTTCCCCAGGATCATCGTAAACACCGCTACCCTTTCCTGGTGACCCTTTGTATAGGAATCCTTGGCATCAATGGCCGCTGTCAGTGAGCGCACAGTCTCCAGGTAATGCTTCTGTATATTGTTGTAAGCAAGCTCTATTTTATCCTTCAGCGAATCGTTCACTACCTGAAGTTCACTGAGCCTGTTTTTGATTGCTGTAGATGAAGTTCGCTTGGAGAGTCCTTTTTCTACAACTTCCCTCACGGCGCTGATATCAAAAGGCTTGATCAGATAATCAAAAGCACCGTTACGCAGGGCATTGGTGGCTGTATCCACGGAAGCATAGGCAGTGATCATGACCACCTCTGTTTCAGGAGATTTCTTTTTTACCTCTGCGAGAAGTTCAATGCCATTGATATCGGGCATGCGGATATCCAGTATGACAAGATCATAATCAGAATCGCCGAGATAATCCATGGCCTGGTAACCGTTATCGGCAGTAACAACGTCATAATCGTCCCGCAAAATCATCCTCAGTGCCTCTCTGGGGCCCAGTTCGTCATCGACCACAAGTATCTTCGGAACATGTGTCAAAACCTCATCCCCCTTCACCTAAAAATATCGGCAAGGAAACCTCAAATTCAAGAGATTTATCCTTTGTAACAGACGCCTTGATGAATCCACCGTGATCCTCAATGATTTTCCTGCTTACAGGCAGGGCCAGGGAAATATAACCATTGTTTCCCGAAGAGAGGGGATCAAACATTTTTTCCACATCTTCCTTCCCCACTTTCGTTTCTATATCCCAGAAACGAATACTGACACCCCCACCTGAAGGAAACATGTTATCTATATAGGATGTATCAATATGGATCATTCCCCCTTTCTCCACTGACTTGAAAGAATTACGCAAAAGATATGAAAAAGCCCTCGCCATAATTGTCTTATCCGCCCTGAGGTTTAAACTGCCACCGTTATAGGATGTTTCAACTGTAGTCTCCTGCCCCATCCCCTGTTCCTGCAGAAGTAAGAGCCCCATATCCAGGATTTCATGAACATCAACAGGGATGTACTTATAAGAAAGTGAAGTGGAGAAAGCAATAAGCTGTTCAACAAGCTCGTTTAACCTTTTAACTTCCTGCCGCACTGTATAGGTAAAAAATTCACGGAAAGAGCTGTCTTCATACTTCTCAGTTAAAAGCTCAGAAAAGGTCTGAATGGCAACCATGGGATTTTTAATCTCATGGGCAAGCTGGCCAACAAATTTGTTGAGGACATCAAGCTGGTCGGCCTGCCGGCGTTCCGCCTCGAGCTGCTTCCTGGCCGATATATCGTCAAAAATCATGACACTTCCCAGGACTTCTCCGTCCACATTCGATAACTGGTATGTGTTAACCTCAAGGGGAATGCGGGCCTCAGCAAGATTCACTTCTTCTTTTAAATAAGCTTTCCCCGTAGTCATTGTTTCATAGAGTAAATCCCCCAGAGGGCTGGGAAGTTTCCGCAGGTCTTCACCCATAACTTCCTGCGGGGACAATGACAAAAGCTCCCCCGCCCGGCTGTTAAATGTAATAATACGTTCTTCCCTGTTTATTGCTGCGGCCCCGCTGTTCATACGCTGAAGGATATTTTCAATATATATTTTCTGATTTAGGATCTGATGATGGAGCCCAATATCGCGCAGGGCCATGGCAACATTTCCACAGAGAATATAAAGGATTTCCAGCTCCTCGTCGTGAAAAGGAGAACCGGTCACCTTCGGTCCGAGATTGAGAGCCCCGACCAGCTGACCGTGGGCCAAAAGCGGTATACAGACGACCGCATGAAGCAGTTTCAGCTCCTGAAGAGCTTCGTTTTTAAAAGCCGGGCTGCAGGCCGGTTCATCCGTACGAAGGATACGCCCCTCTTCAAGGAGCCAGGACATCAATCCCGAGGAAGAACGAAAGAGCAGGCCTGCGTAAAAACACGGGTCCAAACCGTTTTGTGCCGCAACCTTGTACTCTTCAAGGGTTTCGTCATACAGAAGTATGGACAGCTTTCCAACAGGGACTAGCTCCGTTACCGAATTCATGAACAGCTCCATAAGACGTTTTGCATTAAAGTTGCTGCTCAACGCCCGGGAAAAGTCACAGAGGATCCGCTCTTTTCGCGGCAGTTTCGATGGATGTTCAAAGTTGGCCTGCCTTGTCTTCTCCAAGCCGGACCCCATTTTTTTGAGGTCCTGCACTTCAAAACGAAGCTGCACCCTTTCCCAGGCCCTTTCCAGGGTAACGCTCACCTGTTTGGAGAGAAACGGCAGATAGATAAAATCGTAAAAGTATTTGTAGAGAGAATTGTCCAAGTCTTTTTCTTTTTCGTTGGAAATACAGAGATAGGTTAAGTCAGGCCTCTTTGCAGATGCATCCTTTATCCAGGAGAGGGCGCCATGGACCGTCGTATCCACCAGGACCACGGCTGAAACGATGTTTTTCAGCATCTGTAACCCTTTAGAGCCCATATTACACTCCATGAGGGTATATTCATCCGGTATATAATCTTTAATTGCCCTGAGAGTACTCTCTTCATTGCTTACAAGAATAACGAGCTTCAACCTGCACTTCCTCCCTTAACTGAAATTCCCCCGTCACCGGTAAAGCGGCAGCTTTAGCTTACTGCCGGGAGGGCAATTTCAAAAACTGTCCCATTTTCGTCACTGCGAAACTGCACGGTCCCACCATGGTCTGCTATAATTCGATGACTTATGCTCAGGCCGATTCCCACACCTTCAGCCTTCGTGGTAAAAAATGGGTCAAATATCTTCTCTTTCTGTTTTGGGCTAATCCCCATCCCCGTATCTTGAATGCCGATTTTAACCATCCGTCGAGCTGAATCATGACTATTCTTTTGAGGTGAGTGCAGGGATGCAATCTCAACCCTGAGTTCCCCTCCCCCGGGCATGGCCTGAATACCATTTAAGCAGATATTTAAAAGGGCCTGCTTGATCTGGTCCCGGTCTGCCCTTACAGCCGGCATATTCTTTTCAAAGGTCTTCATTAACCGTATCTTTTGGGAGCCAAGCTGTGGGTAGAGCAGGAGAAGTATTTCATCCATAATCACTCCCGTATCCACTTCTTCAAAACAGGGCACATGAGCCCTGGAAAGGTTAAGTAGTTCCGTAATCAACTTGTTAATTCTCTCAATTTCTCCTTTAACAATTTTGGAAAAGGTATACCGGAACTCATAGTCGTCATATTTATCCGGGAGAAGTTCTGCAAATGTCTTGATAGAAACAAGAGGGTTTTTTATCTCGTGAGCCATCCCTGCGGCCAGTTCGCCCAGGGAAACTAACCTTTGTACCTGGCTCTTTTCTCTCTCCAGTTCTTTGATACGGGTTATATCGCTTAAAACCATGATTGCCCCCCGCTCACCCGTCTCCAGGGATTCAACCAGCGCAGTGCTGCAGCACAGATAAATTGTATTCGTTTTTGAATTCACTTCCACCTCCACTTCGCTACTTTGCTGCCCATTTCGAAGTGCCTGCATGATGAAAGGATACAAGTTTGCATCCAATACTTCATCTGCTTTTTTGCCCATCGCATCACCGGAAAGTATGCCTGTAAGCTTCTCTGCAGTACTGTTAAAGGTGGTAATTTTTCCCTCAGCATCTACGGCGATCAGCCCGTTGTCCATGTTTTCCAGGACATTCTCCAGGTACTGCTTGATCTCCAAAACCTCTTTATACAAGCGGGCATTTTTTAATGATACAGCCACCTGGTAACTAAGGGCTGAAAGTAAATTGACATCTTCTCTGGAATACGGCTCGCCGGATATCTTGAATCCCAGAAACAAAATGGCCTCCAGCTTTCCTTCCATAAGGATAGGCACAGCTGCTTCCGCCTTCAGTTTACGCATTTCTCCCACTAATAACGTCCGCTGGGCGGCAACAGCCATATGTTTTAAATCTGTCTGCAGCAGTACCTCTGCATTTTTTTCCAGATAATCCAAAAGTGCGTTCCCAGGTTCCAGCAACCTGGAAGTAACCTGAGAAGAAATAAACTGTAATTTTTCTGCGGCAACAGTAAAGAAGCCATACTTATCTTTTTGAAAAATAACTGCTCCTTCGATATAGATTGTATCAACTACCTTTTCCACAAGAAAATTTAGCAGCTTGTCCATGTGCAAAATTGACAGCATAGCTTTATTGGCTTCGATGAGAGTATCATAATAATGATAAGCTCCCCGGTACAGATAGCGGTCAACAACAGACTGGATTTTATCTTTTACCGGCTGAAAAGCTAGTGCTATAAGAATGATCTGGAACAATATAAATGGAAGAATGTTGGCTTCAAGATAAATTCTAAAATATTTTTCCATGCCCAGCAATATTAAAACATAGATTCCTGCAAGGATAACGATGGTTATGATATAGGCCAAGACCTTACGTATAGCCAAACGTATATCCATAAGCCTGTACTTCACAATGGCGTACGAAATAGATATTAGCATAATTAAGGTAAAGACAGGTCCGAATGGACGAAGGTCAATGGCCGTTATCCCCAACAAAGGGAGGAAAAGATTAGAAAGATTTCCTAAAAGATAAGAAACAAGAATGCCACCGATAAAATAACGAATTTGATAACGGGAAAGGCCCCGTGAAACACGCAACTGCCGGAAAAGTATGTAGATTGTGTAAATCATTGCCCCACCAAAATATATGGCATACGCTGGGAATAATGGGCCGTAAAGCGTTTCCTTATTAACCAGAGGTTCCGCTATCCCGGGAATTATTGCAGGTGTAAAGCTCAATACAGCCAAGATCAGACTAAATATAAACATAATGATAACTTTTTTATTAGGATAAGCTTTTTCATCATTGAAAACATCGACAAGGGCATAAACGAACCAGGGAATTATCGCCGAAACGGCATGGGAAGCCCTGATCCAGAAAAGCAAACTATCATAATCAACCTTAATAAAAATAACCATTACCGTCAGTGTCCAAGCCGAAACATTCAGGCTTGAGCCTAGAAAGAGGCGGTTAAGAAGTGTATGAGGAGCCTTTCGAAAAACAACAACCCCTATAACCACGTTTACCACGGCAGTTAAGCCCAAAAGCCATATAATTAAAAATGAAAGGTTCATTTCGCTGCTCACCCTTTACTCCCTGGTTAGGACCAGGGAAGCATTAGCCCCCCCCATGCCATGTAAATTTATAATTGCCCGATTAACCCTGGCCACACGCCCTTTGTTTGGCACACAATCCAGATCACAAGACGGATCAGGAAAATGGTAATTTATAGTAGGTGGAATGAACCTGTCTTGAATAACCTGTGCAGTTGCAATCACCTGCAAAGGACCTGCTGCGGCCAACGGATTGCCGATCATTGATTTAATAGAACTAACCGGTAAATTATAAGTATGGCTTCCAAAAACTTCTTTAATTGCCTTAGTTTCCATTTTATCTATAAACTTGTCCCCTGGAGCATGAGCGCTAATATAATCTATCATGGCAGGAGTAAGGCCCTCTACCTGCAGGGCTCCGGTCAGCGAGGAAACAATCGAAGCTTTTAATTGCTTCGGTGAAGCAGCATTGGAAGTACTCCAACCGGCAATCCTGGCATAGACTTTTGCACCACGGGAAGCAGCCTGTTCGGCATCCTCAAGTAAAACCATACCGGCTCCCTCAGCCAAAACACCTCCATCCCTCATGGCATCAAAGGGCCTGCTTGCAGCCTGAGGGTCATGGTTAAATAATGAGGAAAGAAGTCCGGCAGAACAAAAAGAAGCATAAGCTGAAGGAGTTAAAGGAGCATCTCCCCCGCCAGCCAAAGCCATCGTTGTATTTCCCTGAAGGATAGACTTCACAGCGTAAATAATACTGAATACTCCAGAGGGGCAGCCTGCTGATACAGTAACCACCTCTCCCGAACATTTAAGCTCAACAGCGAGTTCACTTGCAGCCGCATGGGGAAAGGACGCGAAAAGATTTGTTGACTTTGTGAAACCACTTTCTAGAAAAATCTCGTATTCACTTTCCAAAACCCCCATATCAGAAGAACTGATACCCACCCAGATACCTGACCGTAACGAGGAAAATTCATTTTGGGAAACTCCAGCATCCTGCAGAGCCAGGTGTGCGGCAGTAAGAACAAGATGGGTGCTCCACCCCCTGCCGTTTTTGTGGTAAGGCTTCACTTCCTGGATCCATTCCATAGGAATTTCGCCCGCTATCTGTGAAGGATATCCTGAAGGATCAAAGCGGCTGATTCGGCGAACTCCGGACCGACCTTCTTTAAGGGCGTTCCAAAAGTTTTCTTTCCCTACACCATTGGATGCCACAGGCCCCAATCCGGTAATAACTACCTCAGGCAAGCGACTCCCCCCTCCGGGCTGTATACTGATTCCACGGTTTCTACCTTAGCAGCGGGTTTTACAGCTTCCAAAAACCAGTCCTGGCCTCCATAGACTTTTTCCAGGGAAACAAGTTCAAAACCACAATTTTTTACCAGGGATAAGAGTTCTTCTCTTTTGAAAAAATGGAAGGACTGTTGTTTTTTAATAAAGATATTTAAAATTAAAAAAATGAAAAGCCACGGCGCCAGGCATAAAATCCGGCCGGCCAGGGAAAAAGGCCATAAAAAAGGCTTCCTCTCTTTCAGCAGTAAAACATGTTCTCTAAAAACCGGGCCTATCCTGGGTTGAAATGGCGGTGTAACAAGAACAAGCCTCCCTCCACGTTGTAAAACCCTGGAAAGCTCTTTCAGCAAGAATACAGGATTATCCACTGCATAGAGGACGTTAACACAAATTACCCCCTGGAATTCCTCTTCTTTAAAGGGGATAGAATAATTAAGATTGGTTTCCTGCAGGACAACATCTTTCCCCACGTCCTTGTTATTGTTGATCTTAACAGCCGCCCGGTGCAGCATGGCATCAGCATAATCGATCCCCACAGCCGTTACACCCGGGCGGTAATGAAGGAGATGATGAAGGAAGTTTCCCGTGCCGCAGCCTGCATCCAAGACATGCCAACCGGCCTGAGGATTAAGCTTTTCCGTAACTGTATAAAGAAGCTGATGATAAGGCAAAAAGCAGAGCATCACATTATCATAAACCCGGGCATACAACTGCCAGAAACTCTTTTTAAAATTTCTCTCCATTAATATACACCCCTGTCGCTAAATCAGGTACTCCTGGTCAATCAAGTTTATAAAAATATCCACCAACCTTGGGTCAAACTGGATACCGCTGTTCTTTTTCAGTTCTTCGACAGCTTCATCGTGGGTAAGGGGATCCCTGTAAGGCCTTGGGCTGGTCATAGCTTCATAGGCATCTATAATTGATATGATACGGGAATAGATATGGATATTGTTTCCTTTTAAACCCCGGGGGTAACCGCTGCCATCCCAGCTTTCGTGATGCTGCAGGATAAAATCTGCTATGGATGACATTTCCGGAGAAAAACGGGCGATACGGCAGCCAATCTCCGGGTGAGATTTTATTTCATTCCATTCCTGATCATTTAGTGGCTCTTTTTTAAAGAGTATGGATTCTTCGATCCCTACCTTGCCAATGTCAAGCACCCGGGAAAGAAGGAGAATATCCCTGATCTCCTCGAATGACATACCTACAGCCTGTCCCAAGAGAAGCACAAGGCACCGGAGACGCTCTTCCTGCCCTTCATTTCTGAAATCTTTCTCAGCCACAAAGCCCATGAGGGAATCGATAAAAGTCCGTTTTACCAGGTCGCTTCGCTCAAATTTATTTTTATACATGCTGCTGTCGGCCTGTTTTAATATCTCCCTAATCCCGACGGCACGGGTTCCCGTGGCAAAACCCACGGAAAGACTAAAGGGGGTTCTTTTTTTATCCATGTTATAATCTTCTACAGCTTTGTTAATGCGCCCGGCAATCTCTTTGACAACATTTTCGTCAGTGGTGGGAAGAATTACGGCAAATTCGTCTCCTCCTGTACGTGCTACCACATCGGATGCTCGGAAAGGCTTCCTGATGATCCCGGCCGCAACCTGTAAAAGCTCATCGCCTTTGCTGTGGCCCAAAATATCGTTAATCAATTTAAGGCCGTCCACATCACAGACTACAATGCTGATGGGGTAACTACGGTCCGTATCCAGCCGGCGAATCTCCTCTTCGAAATATAGGCGGTTATAGAGACCCGTAAGGGAATCATGCATGCCGATATATTTAAGCTCTTCTTCGTTATCTTTGCGGTCTGTAACATCACTTGCCGTATAGGTAACTGCGGAAATACCGTTTCTGCCATCAAAAACAGGGGTAAGGATGATATCGAGCCATCTATACGTTCCTTCAGAATTTTCAAGTTTAACTTCCATCTTCATATTTTCTTTCTGAGCGAAAACTTTTTCTTTCGCTTCTAAGAGCAGTTCCTTGTCCTGCATTTTGAGAATTTCTCCCATTTTGACACCAATAAAGCTCTCAGGGTCCATCCCCCAGAATATTCCACATGCTTTGTTGGCAAAAAGG
This sequence comes from Bacillota bacterium, assembly GCA_030656575.1. Lineage (GTDB taxonomy): Bacteria > Bacillota > Dethiobacteria > DTU022 > UBA8154 > JAUSPO01. Next base: position 31,940 of record JAUSPO010000016.1, on the reverse strand, counting down.
AAACTGTTCTCCGTATCAACAACCCAGATAAGACTGGGAACCGTATCGAGCACAAGGTTTTCATGCTTCTCCTTTTCCATCAGTGAGTCAAGGAGTGATTTCAATAATACTTTATCTTCCTCTTCAGGCACGGACCTCATGTCCAGCAGCACTTTCCCTCTTTTTACCCTTGGGATAACAGGGGGATCGCCTTTATACAAGAGCTCGCATATATCCCTGGTGGAATGATCCGCTGATGCAATGGAAACCTGGCAGCTGGACAGTATGCCTGGACCACTGCATTTACCCACGATGGAAGCTTTTTCACCGGTGAATCCTAATTCAAACCTGCTGCCGAAAGTATTTTTTAGTTCCCCTGCAAGCTGCTGTGCCCGTTCCTCGAGCCTGCCCGGCGAAGCAGTGATCATTCGCAAAAGGGGGATCTTTTGAAGGGCTGCTTCCTCATTAAGGTAAAGTTCCAGAGTTGCCTCCAGGGCGGCCATATTCATCCTGTCGGCTAGTAATGCCTTGTTGAGGGGATCTTTTTTTATGGGAGACAGGTACTTGTCCTGACCGGTGATGATCCCCAGTGAAGGCCCCCCCAGGAGCTTATCGCCTGAGAAAATAATAATGTCGAAGTTGTCTGATACGTTCTTTTGAACCTGCCAATCTTCGGGCAGCCCGTATGGAGTAAGGTCTAAAAGTGTGGCAAGATCGAGAACCTTGACAACCGCAAGCTGATGTTTCTCTCCCAGGGATACCAGGGCGCTCTCGTCAAGAGAACTCCTTCCGTTGTTCCCGCTTATCTTTAAAATACAGGCAGTATTGTCATTCACTGCGTTGCTGTAGTCCTGCAGCCTGGCTCCTTCTTTCCTTCCCACTTTTTTCAACCTTGCTCCGCTCTGCGTTATCACACCAAGAAGAGAAGTGGAAAATTTTCCGGAGAGCATATCTTCCCTGGAAACAATAATTTCCCTGCCCCGGGCAAGAGTATGAAAAACAATAAAGGCTGCAGCCAAAACATTATTAACAACGAAAGCATCTTCAGCTTCTGTAAAGGTGCACAGAAATTCGTTTAGCTGCTTGTAACCCGAGAGTCCTAAAGCAGGATTACGATCCATTCCTGTGTGATGATATGCTGCCGCATTAGAAGCTTTTACAGCCTCCTCAGAAAGGGGAGGCTCCTTTAAACCGTCTTGAAATAGTATTCCGGAGGCGTTAATAAAAGGTTTCAAAACATTCCCTTTCTTTCTCTAACTATTTAAGCTTTTTAGAGTATCCCTGATAAATTCCCGTTCCTGTGCCGTAAGAATTTCATTTCTGCACAATTTATCAAGATCCGGCCGTATTGGGCGGGGGACTTCATCCTGAGATCGGTTGTAAGATGGGCTTACCGATGGGATTACCCCTGCAGAAGAATCTATTTTTCTTTCCTTTTTTTCTATTTTTCTTAAAGGCATTTCTTCCAGCAGTTCAAGCAGAGCTTTCCCCATTTTCTCTACTGTCTTGTTTTGAGGCTTCCAATTGTGCTTAAGAAGGAGTTGAGGATTATTTCCCGTTTCAAGGGAAGCCACATCATCAGTCGTTAGAGAAAAGATCGTATCCATCTCTTCGTCCAGAAGCCTTTTTAGAGAATCAATGGCGCGCGTGCATGCGGCTGCCCCGGCTTTGACAAAGGCATCTCCCTGGTACTGCCAGGGTAGTCCGTCCAATTCTCTCCCCGCTGAAACAAGGCTTTCGGAGAGACGCTTAATAAGGGGATTCTCTTCCATTCCCACCATTCCATCAGTATTTTCATGCAGCTTTATCCACCGCTCTACCAGCTTCAATGCGCTCTTCATGCGATTTATTACCTGCCATGAACCGGGAACATGGAAAATCTCCACATTATCCTGAAGTTCGGGCATATCCTGGTAGAGTTTCCGTATTTCCTTTTTAAGATTTTCTTTTTCCCGAAGGTAATTAAAAAGCTCACGGATATTCTCCAGCTCTTCTTTGGCATTTTCCTCAATGGGAGTAAGTAGTCTGGAAAGGAATCCTTCCCCATTCTGCATCTTATCCCATATCTTTGATGCCACAGGAGATGCCAGGGTCAGCTTCCGGTTCTGTTTTTTCCAAACTTTTACCTCACTGCATAGAATATCTATATCCCGCCTTGCTGCACCTTCAGTCTCGGTGCCGCTAAAACCTTTCACTGATGCGGCCAGTGTTTTCAGTGTCCCTGGTAAATCATCCAGGTTCTCTAAAATTGCAGCAGCTCCGCTGCCCGGGGCAAGAAAAGCCGGACGAAGCAGAGCAGAATAGGCCAGCAGGTTTAAAGCAGTCCGTCTGGACAGCTCCTCATCTATGGAGAGTGCATGGAAATTATAGTTTTTGTAGAGGTAGGAAAGCCATTTCGAAGCAGGGCCTCCTTCACCTTGCACAGCAGAGGCTATTTCAGCAGCTTTTATCAACCAGGAAGGAACCGGTGCTGTTCCGAAATTCTGCTCGTAATAACAGGCAAGCCAAAAAGCCGGACCCAGTTTTTCCTCTTCAATAAGGTTGTACAATAACTCTGGATACCGGGCCCGCAGATCACCGCTCACTCCAAATGTTTCATATTCATCGTCCGCAGGATATTCAGCGGCGACAGAAGTAGCAAAAATATGGGGGCGGTCGGCTTCTGTTTTTTCAGGTTTGTCGGCACTACGAATACCACCGGTCAATTCAAATTTATTATGTTTGGCAACAACAGGAAGTGTAGCGCTGTCAAGCTCAGGTTTTTCATGCGAGCCGTCAGCATAAAGCCCAGCGCTATCTGCTTCAGTTGACTGACCCGAGAGGTGTTCTCTAAGCCCACTCCAGAATTCCTGCAGCTTGGATATGGAATTGGCATGTCCATTAAAACCGTTCCAGGAAAATTCCACGGCTGCCTGTTCAAGCTCTGATCTGATATAGTTAAATTTCTCTGCTGCGTTTTCTAATTCTTTAATAAAATGAGGATCGGGAGGCATGCCGGAATTTTTTAGTTTTTCGGCTTCTTTGGAACAATTGTCACCAAGAAATTGAAAGCTATCTGTAAGCTCTTCCATCTTCCTGTATAGATTGTCCAGCTTTCTATTACTGTCCAAAGGTATCTCCTCCACTGTTCCTCATATTACATCAGTAGGGATTTTTTTTCTACATTTTATAGTTTCTATACTTTCGTGGTAATTCCTTCAATTTTATACCCAAACTCCCTAAAAATCTTTTTTTTCCCAATTTTTATTTAAAAGAATATATCTATTACAAATATTTTATTCCCAAACTTCGACATTGGCAATTAGGCAAAAGAAGTAAATGACTATAGTCACAAAGTAGTATTGACAGAACGGGCGCATAAAAAAATGGGCTTCCTGGAAGTTCTCTGGAACCCATTCGTAGTTCGAGTAAGTTTGGGATAGCTTTTCTTCTTTTATGAGTTTACTTTTAAAAGTTTTTGCGGGTCTTTTTTCTCCCGCCCAGTAAGATATTCTCAGAAAATAATTTACCAAGAAAAGCGCGGAAAAGTGATAAGAAGAATATTACGGAGGCACATAGAACTATGGTGGCACCTGAGGGAACATCATAATTATAGGAAAGGACCAGGCCGCCAAGTCCACTTACGATACCGACGACAATCGCCAGCAGCATCATGATACGGTAATTGTTACTGAGCTTGAAGCCGGCGGCTGCAGGAATTACAAGAAGCGCTGCCGCCAGGACGACCCCTACCACAAGCACTGATACCACTACTGTCAGTGCAAGGGATGTAAGCAGACCCATGTAAAGAAGTGTTACGGGAAGACCGTTGGCCCGCGCCAACTCCTCATCGAAAGAAATAGTTAAGAGTTCTTTAAAAAAGATAAAGATAAAGAGAATTACAAATATCATCACAACTGCAAGAAACCAGAGATCCGATACGGCCACAGCAAGAACATTGCCGAAGAGCAGGCTAAAAAGTTCAGGATAGTAGCCATCTTTAAAGCTGATCAGAACTATACCCAACGCCATACCTGATGCAAAAAAAATACCTATGACCGTATCCTCCTGCAACCTGCCATATTTGCTAATATAGCCGATCAACAAGGCAATGATAACGGCAAAAGCACCCCCGGTGTAAAGAGGGTTTATTCCCAATAGGACACCTATGGCCATGCCCCCTAAGACAGCATGGGAAAGGCCGGCACCCATAAATGACAGGCGGTTGAGGACCACAAAAAATGAAAGGGTGGAACAAAGCAAGCCCACCATCAATACAGCCAGGAAAGCTCTCTGCATAAAACCAAAGGAGAGTATTTCCATAATTCTAAGCCTGCCCCCTTGCCTTACTGCCGAAGAGAACATCGTATTCGCAGCGATATGCTTCTTCCAAGTGCGGGCTGTTAAGTACTTCGGACGGGCTCCCGTGTATATGCATGGTACGGTTAATGCAGATTAATTTATGAGCGTAGCGGGAAATTACCGTTAAATCGTGGGAGACCATCACTACAGTAAGGCCCTGCGTCTCCTGGAGCTCTGCCAGGAGGTTAAAAAAACGTCCCTGTGCGGGGAGGTCCAGGCCGGCATTCGGCTCATCCAAGAGCAGCAGCCGGGGTTCTTTTGCGATGGCTCTGGCCAGGAAAACACGCTGCTGCTGGCCCCCTGAAAGAATGGAAAACGGTTTCTCCTGTAATTCCAACAGCCCCACTTTGTCAAGACTTTGCCGCGCTTTTTCGTGCTGCTTTCTTGAAAAACCCCTGCCCAGGCCAGCGGATGTAACAAGCCCCATCAAAACTACATCGAGAGTTGAAACAGGAAAATTTTGCTTATGCACTGAACGTTGGGGCATGTAACCCACTTTTTCCCGTTCCTGCCCAAGGGTTTCAGGAGTACGTCCAAAGAGATGAACGTATCCGGAGCCGGGTTTTAGCAGGCCCAGAAAGATGCGCAGCAGGGTTGTTTTTCCTGCGCCGTTTGGACCGATAATGCCCACCATTTCACCGGAGGCAATCTGGACATTTATATCCTCAAGGATATGATTCCCGTCCAGGCAAACGTTAAGGTTTCGGGTTTCGATTACAGCGCTGCTCAGTTCGGCTGCCTCCTCTCAAAAATGGATTTTCATAGGAATCACTTATTTTAATTCTATCATTTGTTTCGGGCGAAATCAATTGAGGTAAGGATAAACAGCATGGGCAATATCCTTAAATGTCTCGGAAGCATTTCCCCGTAAGGGTTCCTCCACAAAAACTGTTATGACCGCCCTGCTTTCTTCCAGCGGTACAGTCCCGGTAAACCATGAATAAAGCAAAGGTCTGTCATTTATGCGCCTGCCTGTTTCTGCAGTTCCGGTTTTTCCCCCCAGGACAACCAGGTCGCTTAATGCCGATCTCCCAGTTCCATATTCAACTACACCAAGCATCATATAACGGATTTTACTTGCTGTAAATGGGCTTAAAACTCTTTTGGCCGACCCGGTACCAAACCTTGAGACGACCAATCCCTGCTTGGAGTGAATTGACTTGACCAGGCGAGGCTCCACAAGGATTCCACCGTTGGCTATTACTGAGGTCAGGCGGGCAATCTGCAAAGGTGTGGTTTCCACACTACCCTGGCCAATGGCAGCAAGTGCCAGATCTCCAAGATAAGGCATCTCATCCGGCAAAGGTATCTTTCCTTTTGATTCTCCTCCCTGGCCTGGCGTGCCAAGAGGTATACCCGTCTCAATTCCCAGGCCCATGGCTGAAGCATAATGATAGATAGTATCCTTTCCCAACTTTAGAGCCAGTTCAATAAAAACAGAGTTGCATGAATGGGCAAAAGCCTCCGCCAGCGTGATTTCTCCATGTGCACCCCCCTGGCATCTAAATGTCTTATCCCCTACCTGGATATGGCCCGGGCAGTTGAACCTGGTTCCCAGCCAGGCCTGGCCGCTTTCTATGGCAGCAGCAGCAACAACGATTTTAAAAACTGAGCCGGGGTGGTAGCTTAAGATGCTGCGGTTGATAAAAGGCTGCGAGTTCAGAAAACTGTCGAAACGCTCACCGTCATTCATGTAGACGGAGAGTTGTGATTGCTTATAGTTTGGCCTGCTTGCCATGGCCAATATATCTCCATTACGCGGGTCCATTACCACAACCGAGCCCCTGGCGATCCTGGAATCCATGATCTCCTCGACTCTTTTTTGAATATCGTAATCGATAGTAAGAACGATGTTACAGGGTTGATGAGGTGCTCTGCTTTCCCATAGACGATATCCCAGGCCCTCAACAAGGTTACCTTTTCTGTCCACAACAGCAGCAAGCACCGTTGGAGAGTCACTCTTCAATTCCCTGTTAAAGATAAACTCGAGCCCCACTTTCCCTTCCCCGTCTCCGGGGCCGATGTGGCCGACCACGTGGGTGGCAAGTGCCTCGGGCCCGTAACGCCTCTGTGCTTCAGTTACCACAATTCCACTGCTCAAATTTCTGAAAAGCTCCTCTTCATGCGAGCTGACATCGCGCAGAGCGATAAAGGGATTCCCAGGCAGGGCTGCCTGGGGTATATAATGGGATACTATTTCTACAGTCTCCTGTTTACTTTTTTTAAGTAATGCAGGAAAGACGACGAGGATTTTTTCCCGTTTCCCACCAAGAAGGGAAACTCCGTGCCGATCCAAGATATCGCCCCGGTTGTAGTCAAGGGTTACAGCCTGTGCTCTCTGTCTTACAGCTTCTGCAGCATATTTGCCATGCCTGATAAGCTGAATCGTCCCAAGGCGACAAACAAGAAGGAAACCTATCAACAAGACTATTAATGCCAGATACAAAAGCCTCTGCTGCCTGATAAATCTCTGCATAAAAAGGATAAATCTCCTTTTTTGCAGTATTCTTCACCATTCCCCCTCTGGATATACCCCGTGATACACCTAAGCCGACGGAAGGGATCACTAGGAACATCCCCGTGATCGCGTCATATTACTTAAGTCAACGTATGATCACTATGGCGCCTGATGGGTCTGGGGAGAAGTGTTTTTTTATCTATTTCTTTGGGCGAGATTTTTATAGTGATTATGCTCCTGAAGTGTGGTGCTGAAGTAGTGGGTACCGCTGCCGTCTTCTTTGTAGACAAAATACAGGTAGTTCACATCGGCAGGGTATAATACTGCTTCCAGCGCCTCCCGACCGGGAGAGGCTATGGGGCCGGGGGGGAGATTAGGATAGAGATATGTGTTATATGAGGAGTCGACTTCAAGATCCTGGTATGTAAGGACAGGCTTAACTTCACCTAACACATATTGTACTGTGGCGCAGGATTGTAATAAGGGCATACTCGGTGACCGCAGGCGGTTATGAAATACGGCAGCGATAATAGGCCGTTCATCCCCCACTCTGGATTCTTTCTCCACGATGGAGGCAAGCGTTACCACTTCGTGAATGGAAAGCCCCAGTTCTTCGGCACGGTTGCGGAAATTCTCTGTAAACACGTTATCAAAACGGCGCAGCATTATTTCGATAGTTTCCTTTGGAGTAATATCCCTGCGGACTTCAAATGTATCCGGGAACAAATAGCCCTCCAGAGTATAGTATACGTCAGAAGGCACTTTATTTAAAAAATCAAAGGTGTTTTCCCGGGGGTAATCGAGACAGGCTTGAAGGAATGCTTCCTGTTCAAAGAGGCCTTCATTCTCCAACCTTGCAGCTATTTGCTTAAGGTTAAAACCTTCAGGGATGGTAAAGCGAATTCCTTCTTTATAAACTACGCCCTGCTGCAGATTAGTTAATAGTTCTTCCAGTCCCATATCAGGGGAGAGCAGGTGTCTGCCCGCCTGAAGTTTTTGATCATAACCCTTATAGCGGGAATAAAGGCGAAAGACCATTTCGTTTTTAATCAATCCTTCATCTTTAAGTATGGCGGCAATCTGTGCCGTGGATGAGCGCAGGGGGATGTTAACTTCTATGACCTGGGAATCCATGGTGGTAGATACAGGGGCTATGAGAGAATTAAGTCTGTGCAGAGCGAGGAATGACAATATAAATAAACCCGCTGACAGGAGGCAGAAGATAAGAAGCGATGCCTTTAACCTTTTAAGCAACAATATTCATCACCTACGATTGTTTCATCTGATTCCTAAGACTCCCTCATCTGAAGCCGATCTTCAGCTTAAACTGAAAGAATTCACTCTTCCAGCTCACTGCCTTCTTCAGCCAGAAGCCTTTCGTATGCTATTTCTGCAACCCGGTCCCATTCGTCATCGTCTTCGATGACATGAAGCATGGTCTCACCGTTATTTCCCTTTATGACGCGAAAAATAACAGCATCACCGTTCGGATCATCCATATCCATCATTTCATCGTCATCTTCTTCATCGTCATCTTCTTCATCATCTAAATCTTTAAAAGAATAGTCTTCTGTTCCTCCATCGTTACCAAATTCCTCTTCTTGGAAAGGGAGCAGGATGGCATAATCCAGTTCGCCTACTTTAAAATAATCCAGAACGACAAAATCCACTTTGCCTCCATCATCATCTATTAGTGTAATAATTTCTTCACGGTCTTCCATCTTTTTACACCCTTTCATCGTTTAATTATTCACGTTTCTTTTTCTGAAGGTAACCTTCCAAGATAAGGACAGCCGCAAGCTTATCAATCACTTTTTTTCTTTTTTTGCGACTCACATCGGCCTGCAGTAAGGTCCTATTTGCTGCTACGGTTGTGAGCCGTTCATCCCAGGTTAAAACAGGCACGCTGACGCTTTTGGACAAAAGCTCCTGAAAATGCAAAATTTCCTGAGCTTTGCTGCCGATGCTTCCATCCATATTACGTGGAAAGCCCAGGACAACTTCATTAACATTATGTTCTTCTATTAGCCGGCGGATTTCAGAAAGATCTTTTTTCTTATTTTGCCTTTTTATTACGCCCAAACCCTGGGCAGTAATACCAAGTTCATCGCTCACAGCCACACCAATATTTTTCTCGCCCACGTCCAGGCTCATAATTCTCATAAACACTCACATCTTTTCTAACCTCAATATCCTAATTGAAGAAATAAGTCAAAATATCTTCAGGCAAAACTCAGGACAATAGGCACCGCAGTAACCGCACAAAATACAGCGTAAATGATCGACCACGGCCCTTTTTTCCGGGCTCCCCTCTAAGAAAAGTGCTTCCTGGGGACAGTTTTGAACACACGAACCGCAGCCGGTACACTGATCTTCTATTTTTAGCTGTCGTTTTCTGGCAGCGACTTTTTTTAAAAGGGAATCAGCAGGTTTCTCTCCGTAAAAGTAGTGCAGGTCTGTCTCAAGCTCTTCATAACTGGAAATGCCCAGCGCGAAAGAGTGAAGATTTTCCAGGCTTCTCACAAAACGTATTGCTTTTTCCGCATCCGGAATAAGGTGCCCACCGCCTAAAGCTTTCATCCCATATATACCTAAACCACTTCTGTAAGCATTCCCAATCGCCTCCAGCATTTCTTCCAAGGTGCCATCTTTGATGCCGATCCCTTTAAAATTTACGATGGGGTGTATAACATCAATTTCCGGGAAATTAAGAGCAGCCCTGACTGCTGAAACAGTATGGCAGGAAATGCCCAGCGCACTGATCATCCCCCGGGATTTGGCCTCGCAAAAAAAATCCAGGGCTTCTTTATGTCCCTGTAAAGTTAACGAGGATTCCTGTTCATGTAATAGAAAAATAGGAATAACATCTATATCCATTTCAAATCTGGCCTTCTCCAGCGAGGCACTGGCATCCTTTCTGGTATAGGCATATGTTTTGGTGGTAATCACGGGCAATTCCTTAATCTTCCTGATAGCAAGCCTCAGGGTTTTGTAATTTCCGTACAGCTCTGCTGTATCCCAGAAATTAATCCCGCGATTGTAGGCTTCGTGTAAAAGCGCCGCACCTTCCTCAGGAGGAAGATCGGCCTGAAGAGACCCCATAGTTAAAGTACCGAAACAGAGCTTGGAAACATTCAGACCTGTCTTCCCTAGAAGCCGGTATTCCAAGGACGGCTCACCATTCCTTTTCCAATTCGTCAAGATAAACCCGAACCAGTTCTTCCATGAGTTCATCCCTTTCCAACCTGCGAACCGTGCTGCGGGCGTTCTTGTAACTGGTTATAAAGGCAGGATCCCCCGATAGAAGATAACCCACAAGCTGGTTAATAGGATTGTAGCCTTTTTCCCTAAGGGCTTCATAGACATCTTTTAGCACCAGTTTTGCTTCATTGGTTTCTTCTTCCGCCTTGACATTAAACCTCATTGTGTGATCAAAGTTATCTTTTCCCATTGTTACTACCTCCTCCGGGGTTATTGCTGCTCCTTGACCAGGGAAAGCACCTGAGAAAGGGCTTGGGGAAGTTTTTCCGGATCTTTGCCGCCAGCCTGTGCCATATCCGCACGCCCTCCTCCTCCTCCGCCTGTCAACTTGGCTACTTCTCCAATAAGCTTTCCTGCATGAAATCCCTTTTTCACCAGATCCTGAGTTACAGCAGCAGCAAGAAGCACCTTACCGTTAGTTATGGTGCCAAGCAGGATAATACCACTGCTTATTTTATCCCGTAATTTATCCAGGTAATCCCTTAAGTTTTCCATGCTTTCCACCTCTATCTGTGTGCTCAGCACAGGAAACCCAAAGGAATTATCGGTTTTTTCAAGGATGGTTTCAATATTTTGCCCGGCCAATTGCTGTGAAAGCTGTTTCAGTTTCCGCTGCAAAATTTTCGAGGACTCCAGTAGTTCATTTATTTTTTCTGTCATTTTTTCCGGAGACACCTTTAATAATGAAGATGTTTCTTTAAGGATTTCTTCATGGTTAATGAAGTAGCGGTACGCTCCGTCCCCTGTAAGAGCCTCGATACGGCGCACGCCTGCACCGACACCCCCCTCTGAGACGATCTTAAATAGCCCAATCTCACCGATTGAATCCACGTGAGTACCCCCACAGAGTTCCTTGGAATAATCATCGATGCTGACCAGCCTTACCCGACCTTCATATTTTTCGTCGAAAAGGGCTGCTGCGCCCATGGCCACGGCCTCATCCAAACTTGTATAGGTAGTGTTAACCTTATAATTATTGTGAAGGACGCTGTTTATCTTTTCCTCTACATTTTTCAACTCATCCTCTTCCAGATGGTTGAAATGAGTAAAATCAAAACGCAGCCTGTCAGGAGTCACATAAGAACCAGCCTGGTTTACGTGATCGCCAAGAAAATCTTTCAGAGCACGGTGGAGGAGATGGGTGGATGTGTGATTTCTGGAAATGTCGCTCCTGCGTTTTTGGTCGACAAGAGAATCGATTCTGTCCCCAACCCTTATTTTCCCTTCCTTGATCTCTACAAGATGCAGAATCTGATCGCCTGGTCCGGGCAGTGTATTTCTTACCACGGCCGCGCCTCCAGGGAAGTGGATTAAACCTGTATCACCAACCTGTCCGCCTTTTTCCGAATAAAAAGGGCTCCTGTCAAGGATCAGATAAAGCTCTTTCTCTTCAGTCCGGGTATTTGCCTCACTGAGCAGTTCCCCGGATGATCCCGACACCAGGGCCAATACTTCTCCTTCAGAGTTACAGGTATCGTAACCTACAAACTCGGTAGAAATCCCTTTCAACAGAGATGAAAGGTTTACGTTATTATTCTGCCCCGGTTCGTGTGTGCCGGATGCCGCTCTGGCCCTTTCCCGCTGCTGCTCAAGGCTGTGGTCGAAAGCTTTTTCGTCTAAAGAAAACCCTTTTTCTGTTAATATTTCTTTTGTTAAGTCGAGGGGAAAACCAAAGGTATCATAGAGTTTGAAGGCCAGATCTCCCTGTAAAACGCTTTCCCCTTTCTCTTTCAGAATGGCCAGATGCTCCTCAAGTATTTCCATTCCCTGGTCCAGCGTTTCCTTAAATCGTTCTTCTTCAAGTTTTACGATACGTATAATGAAATCAAGCTTCTTTTCTATTTCAGGATAGGAGTCCCCCATCAGTTGCGTCAGCAGTGGTATGGCTTCAGAGAGAAAGGAAGCTTCCATTCCCAGGAGCTTGCCGTGTCTGACGGCCCGCCTCAAAATTCTCCTGAGGACATATCCTCTTCCCTCATTGGATGGCATAATGCCGTCTGAGACCATGAATGTAACCCCGCGCAAGTGCTCTGTGATCACGCGAAGGGATGTATCTTTTTCCCGATCCGCGCCGTAGGAAATCCCCGCCTTTCCGGTAAAATGCTCCAGAAGAGGGCGGACGGTGTCGATCTCAAAAAGATTGGTTACCCCCTGGAGGACGAGAGCCAGCCTTTCCAGGCCTGCGCCGGTATCAATATTCTTCTGCTCCAACGGAGTATAGCTGCCGTCAGCCTCTTTATTAAACTGTGTAAAGACGAGGTTCCAAACTTCCAGGTAGCGGTCACAATCACAGCCAACCTCACAACCAGGACGTCCGCAGCCATGCTCGGGTCCCATATCATAATATATTTCCGAACAGGGACCACAAGGGCCTGGGCCAATCTCCCAGAAATTATCTTCCTTCCCAAGACGGTAAATCTTCGACTCCGGGATCCCAACCTTGTCGCGCCAAATAACAAAAGCCTCGTCATCTTCCTCATAAATACTCACATAAAGACGTTCTTCTGGAATTTGATAACCGCGAGTTACCAGTTCCCATGCCCAGGAAATGGCCTCTTCTTTAAAATAGTCGCCAAAAGAAAAGTTTCCGAGCATCTCAAAAAAAGTGGCATGCCTGGATGTAATTCCCACCCTTTCAATGTCAGGGGTCCGGACACACTTCTGACAGGTTGCCATACGAGGGTGCGGAGGTGTTTTTTCACCGGTAAAATATGGTTTCAAAGGAGCCATTCCTGCGCCGATTAGCAGCAATGTAGGGTCGTTCTTTGGAACAAGGGAAAAACTGGGAAGCACAAGGTGATCTTTTCCCTGGAAATAATTTAAAAATATTGCACGAATTTGGCTGCTTTTCATATACTGCCTCCTGTATTTATATCAAAATAATTATATGGGAAATTTATTGGTATGTCAATTAAAAGGAAATTTAAGGAGGGTTTTCTTTTTGGTTTCATTCTCTTCTTTTTAATGCATGGATGACTACCGGGGAAAAGTATCGAAAGATAGCCCGAGTAATGGCTGCCAGGGGAATTATTATGATCAGGCCGGTAAAACCCATGTATAATCCTCCCAAAAGCAAAGCAATTATAACTGTTAAAGGATGGAAGCCCATGCTTCTGCCAAAAACCTGCGGGGCTATGAACTGGCTTTCAATCTGCTGCACGATAATAATGAGGAGAAGCACTTTCCACGCAAGTGCAGGTGATTGCAATAATGCAATCAATACGACGGGCACCGCACCGATAATCGGCCCGAAGTAGGGAATAACGTTTGTCAAAGCGTTAATAATTCCAAGAAAGAGGGCGAACTTAACTCCCAGGATCAACAGTCCCAGGTATAACATAGCTCCTACAGAAAAACTATTAACAAACACGCCGCGCAGATACGCACCCAGCGTCTTATTTATATCACGGAGTGTTTCCTCCATATTAATGCGGTACTGTTCAGGAATTAGCCCCAGGAAACGCTTTTTAAAATTGGCGTTATCACGAAGGAGATAATAAGAAAACAGAGGAACCAGAAAAAGGGCAAAAGCCTGGCTAAAACAGAGGAGAATAAAAAGGGAAAACTTTTCCAAGTTGATAGTTAATGACCTCTGAAGTTCCACAAGGCTTTCGTCAATGGAAGAACGAATAACATCAGGAAGGTTAAATCTATGGTAATTCTCTCCCATCTTTTCTACAAACAGCATTAACTTTTCAGTATATTCTGGCAATGCGAGAACCAGTTCTTGAAGCTCCTGCAATAGTTTTGGAATAAAGTTTAGGCTTAAAAGAAGCAGAACTGTAATTAGCAGGATATAAACAATAGCAATGCCTTTTCCCCTGCTGATCCTTTGCTTTTCTAAATAGCTAACAAAGGGATCCAGGAGATAAGCAACAAGTATAGCTAACAGCAAAGGGATAATAAGGAGTCCCCGAATACCGACCAAATGTATCTCCCTTTCCGCTTTTAGCTTTTGCTGATCAACTCTTCCAGCCTCTCCCGAAAAAGCAATTCATTGCCCTCATGAAATGACTCTGAGAGCATTTTTGCTTCCCCCTTGTCTTTTAAAACAAAAGAAACCCCTTCATCATCTATATAATAGATTTGATATTGACCACCTAAGAAATCAAACTCAAGGAGGCAGTTTGAACAATAATATGTATCATTTCCTACCTTCCCCGTATTAATACTGCTGCAAACTGGGCAGTGCATGGAAAAACTTTACTCCTTCCTTACCTATAAATATGGCTATTTACCAGCTTATAATCATATATTTCCCATCAGAGGCAAAAAAAATACACTCGTAAGCCATCTAAAGCTCTCAGCTCTAATTCTGCTAGGATGAAATTGAGCCAAGCGAAACGTCCCCCTGGCTCATTTAGCTCTCAGCGCTAATTCTGCGGAGTCATGGGACGGTTCGTGCGTCACCGCAGCGTAAGCGGAGACTTGGGGACATTCATAGGGGACATTCCCCGCAGGGGTGTGTCCCCATACCACTTGAAAAATGAGGTGTGTCCCCTTACCCTGGCAAATGGGAAGTCGAAGGAACTGTCCCCGTGGCGTAGTGTAGTATGGCTAAAAGAATCGTCTACCAAGCGCTCCGGAGGTTATTGGTTGGTGTTGGTGTTGGTGTTGTTCGTAGACGTTATAGTGCCGCCGCCGAGGACTTCTTCGCCCTGGTAGAAAACTACTGCCTGGCCGGGGGTTACGGCTTTTTGTTTTTCGGCGAGAACTATTCTGGCGTTCTTACCGTCAGGGGGGTGTACAACAGCCGGAATATGGGGGGCGCGGTAGCGAATTTTTACTTCGACATGTAGTGGATGATCAGGGATCCTATCGCTTACAAAACTGAGTTCATCCGCGGTTAGGGTCTCGCTGTATGTTTCTTCTTCTTTTCCCACTGTAAGTACGTTGTTTTTCACATCAATTTCGATCACGTATAAAGGTTCAGGCGAGGTAAGACCAAGCCCCTTGCGCTGTCCGACTGTATAAAAGGCTAATCCGTGGTGCATGCCTATTTTTTCCCCATTGGGAGAGATAATGTCTCCCGAAGTGACTGCTCCGGGGTTTTCCCGTTCTAAAAAACCACGATAATCATTGTCGGGAATAAAGCATATCTCCTGACTCTCGGCCTTTTCGGCCACTTTGAGGCCGCCTTTGAGCGCAAACGCACGTATTTCCGGCTTTGTATAATTTCCAAGGGGGAAAATAACATGGGAAAGCTGTTCCTGGCTGAGAGTATAGAGCATATAGCTCTGGTCTTTTTCCCTGTCCTTACCCCGGAAAAGCCTGTACATTTTTTCTCCGGAATCGTATAAAATACGGGAATAATGGCCGGTAGCAAGGTAATTAATACCCAGTGCCCGGGCCTTCTCTGCCAAAAGGGAAAATTTTATATGCCGGTTGCAGGCAATACATGGGTTAGGAGTCCTGCCCTGAAAGTATTCCCGGGTAAAGTAGGTGACTACTTTTTCGTAGAAATAGTCCTTCATATTGAGCACATAATGAGGAATCCCAAGGGTTTGACACACATTCCTGGCATCATTAACAGCATCCAGGGAGCAGCATCCTTTTACGTCATCAGCAGCCCGTTCTTCGGCTAAGGGGTCGACCCAAAAGCGTAGGGTTACCCCTACCGGATCAAATCCTTCTTCCTTTAAAAGAAGCGCTGCAGCAGAACTGTCCACACCCCCGCTCATTGCCACCATGATTTTCTCTCCGGCCTGCAAACCAGGTCTATCCAGATCCAATGTTCTTCCTCCAATAATTCTTATTTCACATAACTACTTAGGCCAACATGTTCTTAAACGCACGGGACGCGAAGCATGGGGACGGTTCCATCGTCTCCTCGTTGGTCCTTCACTGCAGTTTGGTGACAAGAGAACCGTCCCCGTGGCACATCCCTCACTGCTCATTGCTAATTTTCGCAATAGTGATAGCCGCTTTCCCGCGGCTGGCATCAGCAATACGTTCGTGAAACCCGTCCATTTTCCTTTGTGTTAGGGTTACCACTATTTTTACATGGTCTCCATAGCGAAAATCCTGTGTTTCGCCGCCAGCCGCCTCTATTTCCCGTACAACAGGGCCAAGGTAATCATAGGGTACTTCCAAGAGCACCGTTTCCTTAAGTTCCCTGGTGCAGATGCGGGAGGCGTTTACTCCGGCCTCGGCACAGGAACGGTAAGCACGAATCAGACCGCCCACTCCCAGTTTTACACCACCAAAGTACCGTGTTCCAACCACAATCAGGTTTGTAAGATCCTCTTTCTCCAGGACTGTTAGCATGGGCGGACCTGCTGTCCCCGCAGGCTCCCCGGCATCGTCGCAGCGTTCCAGCATCTTTTCTCCCAGGCCCAGGCGAAAAGCCCAGGCATGATGAGTTGCCCCGGTCAGCTCCTCTTTAACCTGCTCCAGAAAAGAACGGGCCTCGTCTTCTTTCTCGCAATATGATAGAGAGGCAAAAAACCTGCAGGCGCCCACAGTGATTTTTGACCTTACAGGAGCAGCAATAGTTTTGTAGCTGTACATCTATTATTCCCCTTCTTTGCCCATTAAAGACCTCCAGCGCAGCAGTCTCTCTTTAATCTCTTTTTCACAGCCTTGGTCTCCGGGACGATAAAAACGTTTCCCCTCCATGCCTCCGGGCAGATAATGCTGGGGCACGAAATGTCCGGGAAAATCATGGGGATAGAGGTAACCCTTGCCGTGTTCCAACTTGGAAGCCCCCTTGTAGCTCGCATCAAGGAGGTGCGAGGGTACTTTTCGATTTGGAGCATCGTTTACTTCGGTAATGGCCTCATTGATTCCCAGATAGGCAGCGTTGCTCTTTGGGGCAGAAGCGAGGTAAGTAACAGCCTGAGCAAGAGGTATGCGGCCCTCCGGCATACCGAGCTGCTGAACAGCCCAGGAGGCGGCCACAGCCACGGTAAGAGCCTGAGGATCAGCATTTCCAATATCCTCACTGGCGCTGATAATGATACGGCGGGCAATAAAAAGAGGGTCCTCTCCCGACTCCAGCATTCTTGCCAGCCAGTACAAAGCAGCATCAGGGTCAGAGCCCCTGATAGATTTTATAAATGCAGAAATAATATTATAATGATAATCCCCGTCAGGGTCGTACTTCAGACTTCTTCGCTGGACAGTATCTTTAACCTGCTCCAAAGTTAGAAGACCACGGGGATGGTTTTCATTACTACTGGTTTTTTTAAGATCAGGATTATGCTTAACAGCCATCTCAAGAGCATTTAAGGCCGCACGGGCATCACCGTCAGAAATCTGAACGAGATAGTCCAACGCCTCTTTGTTAATACATACTTTGTAATCACCGAGCCCCCTTTCTTCATCCTCAAGGGCCCTGATGAGAAGTTTTTCAACTGCTTCAGGAGATAAGCTTTCAAAGGTAAAGAGCAGTGATCGGGATAATAAAGGGGGTATGATCGAAAAAAAAGGATTTTCAGTAGTAGCTCCAATCAGATAAATAAGTCCTTCTTCAACAGCAGGCAGCAGCGTATCCTGCTGCACCTTATTGAAGCGATGAATTTCGTCGATAAAAAGAACAGTTTTTTTTCCCCAGCCGGATTTAGTTTTTTTTGCATCATCCATGACAGCGCGCACGTCTTTAACGCCGGCGGTAACAGCATTTAAACGGATAAACCGGGCTTTCGTGCCTAGAGCCACGATCCTGGCCAGCGCTGTTTTGCCTGTCCCGGGCGGGCCGTAGAAGAGCAGGGAAGATAGAAGATCTTCCTCGATAACCCTGCGTAATGGTTTATTTTCGCCCACAAGATGCTCCTGGCCCATAAATTCGTCCAGCGACCGGGGAGCCATGCGCCTGGCCAAAGGGCTGTCCTTCTTAAACCTTTCATCCCAGTTTTGCGAAAAAATATCCAAAGTAAAACCGTCCCCCTCTGTTAGACCGCCTGCAGGTAGAGTGCACGCTCCAACCTCATCTTTTGCAGGTCACAGCCGAGCTTGTAAGTACTGCACAAATCTCCCCCCTGGAAATAGGAACTGGCAGCACATCCCCTTCCGCAAAGGTAACGGGCCCAGCAGGCCGGACATTCTTCCCGCTGCCAGGCGGCCCCGTCAATTCTTTCTCCTATTTCACGCTTCACGCTAACCTGCTGATCTGTAATATTACCCATATAAAATTCATCCATCCCCACAAACTGGTGACAGGGGTAAAGGGATCCGTCAGCAGCCACGGCAAGGTAGTCCATCCCAGCACCACATCCGCTCAAGCGCTTATAAAGGCAGGGTCCTTTTTCCATATCCAGTATGAAATGATAGAAAAGAAAAGGATTCCCCTTTTCCTTTCGCTCCAGATAGAGATCAACCAGGCGGTCGTACTGCCGCTCCACGACATGAAGGTCTTCTTCTCTTAGTGAAAGGCTCCCCTCATTTGTGACAACAGGCTCAAGGGAAAGGGAATCAAAACCCAGCCCCAGAATATGTTCTATATCTTCATAAAAATCAAGATTGTTCCTCGTAAATGTTCCGCGGATATAATAGTTTTTATTCTCCCTGGAATGGAGCAGTTTTTTTATATTTTCCACTGTTTTGTGATAGGAGCCGTTCCCGTTTTTAAAGCTTCTCATCAGGTCATGGATCTGGGGGCGGCCGTCAAGGCTCAGGACTACATTTATATTTTCCCTGTTTAGAAAATCTATGATTTCATCCTGAAGAAGAGAAGCATTTGTTGTGAGGGTAAAATTAAATTCTTTCTTCTTCTGATAGGATTTTTCCCGTGCATATTCTACAATTCGGCGAATGAGCGGAAAGTTCAAGAGGGGCTCACCGCCAAAGAAGTCCATTTCACGATAATAACCTCCCTCATATTCCAGAAGAAAATCCACAGCCTTTTTCCCCACTTCCCAGCTCATATGGGATAGAGTTTTTTCCTCTTCCCGCCGCGTGAAGCAGTAACTGCATCCCAAGTTGCAGTTGTGGGAAATAAAAAGGCAGAGGGCTTTTATACCGACTGAAGAAAGCTTTCCTTTGTCTAACTTGGGGACAGGGCTGAAGAGAAGTTTCTTTTCCCGGAGCTCCCGCACTTCAAGGAGTGCTTCCTCCACCTGATCATAATGGTATTTACGGCTTAATAATGTGCTTATTTGTTCTCTGTCGTCGCCATTCTGCATAAGGCCGATAAGATCCCATCCAAGGTTGTCCACCTCATGCAGAGAGCTGCTGTTTACATCGTAAACCATCTGCATGTCCTTGTATTTAAACATATGTATATCTTCACAGCGAATATTATTCATTATCTATAACCATCCATTCTTAAATGAAAAAAGTAGCCCCAGGGACTACTCTGCTTTTTCATCCGACTGACGGCAATCCTGATTGCCTACCGTACAGGATGTCTTACAGGCTGACTGGCACGAAGTCTGGCATTCCCTGCAGCCCTTGGAATCCACTTCCTGCAGGTTGCCTTTTTTAATCGTCCTGATATGCTTCATCTAAATCCTGCCTCCCTTATTCTTTTCCTCTGAAAGAGGTATCCTTAACCATTATTCTATACTGAACCTTTTCTGGCGTCAAGACAACGAATTATTACTTTCATTAATAGTATTAGTAAATTTATCATAAGCTATCTGCAGGAAAGTATAATACCAAGCAGGAACAAGCAGGAACAAGGGGAAACAGGTAAGAATTATAGCTTAGTATGGAAGAAGAATAAAGAAGTGAAATGAAAGGGGAAATTAGTGATGCCATTTTGGCAAACTTTTGTTACAACTTTTTTGCTTGTTTTTCTGGCTGAACTTGGGGATAAAACGCAGCTCTCCGTTCTTCTTTTAGCTGCTCAGGACCGGCCGGTGTGGGGAGTATTTTTGGGAGCATCAGTTGCCCTGATCATGACTTCCCTTATCGCGGTTCTAATTGGCTCAACGCTTGCCCGTTACATTCCCACCGCGTATATACAAAAAGGAGCTGGCGCAGCCTTTATCGTAATCGGCGTCCTGCTCCTCTGGGGGAGGTTTTAAGGCATCCCCCTTAATCATTCTTTTTTTCTAAGAATTAATCCCCAGGATACCCCCGAGGGTACCGAATATAAATCCAAGGAAAAGCTTTGTTATAATGTGCATTCCAGGCCCAAAATCCACACTGAGAATAAAACTTAAGATAATCAGGACAATGACATAAAAGAGACCTGTAAGCCCACCCCGCAGCCATCCCTTTTCCTCAGTCCGTTTGCCCACATAGTGAGATCCTAACAAAATACTGATCAGCGTCCCGGCAAAAATCAGGTAGGTTACATAAACTTCAGAAAGGGGAGAAAGATACAGAATAAATGTATTCAAAGTCAGAAAGATTAAGGATACTACGAGCGCTACCAATAATCCCCGTGCAATTAAAAACGGTGTATAATTAGGCAGTAACCCAACCTGGCCTGAGGAGCGTCCTTTACTGTTCATTTCCGCACCTCCATCTGGGTTTAATGGCTATTATGTTAAAACATAATTTCACCCTACTGCTTTTATATGTCCGTTTTACTGCAACTATTCATTTTTCTCTCCTGAAATTTTATTTATTCGTCTTTAATAATACGGTCTATGCCTGTGCGAGCCATTTTAATATTTACGTTATCCGCTATGCGAACAACCGCTGTATCTTCTGTAATCTCCTTCAGCATTCCATAAATCCCACCGACAGTTACAATGCGGTCACCTTTTTGCAAACTCGCAAGCATCTCTTTCCTCTTTTTCTGCTGGTTCTGCTGAGGCCTGATCAGCAAAAAGTAAAAAATCACAAACAGTAATATAATTGGTAAAAAACCTTTGATAGCCTCCACTCTTTCCCTCAACTCCTTTATTATTTATAATTCAGGGGCTCCGTTGAAACGGGCCCAAAATTCCCCGTAGAAACGTTCAAAGGTATTCTCCATGATAGCCTGACGAATTTTTGTCATAAACTCTCGCAGAAAAAAAAGATTATGATATGTCGTTAAACGTAAACCCACAATTTCATTTGCTTTTAGCAGGTGCCTTATATACGCCCTGCTATAATTCTGGCATGCATAGCATGAACATTCCTGGTCGATGGGACGCATATCCTGTGCGTATTCAGCGTTGCGCAGATTCAGATATCCCTCTGAAACCATAACTCTGCTATTTCGCGCAATACGTGTGGGCAGCACACAGTCAAAAATATCTATGCCTTTGTTAACTCCCTCCAGCAGGGAATCGGCTGAACCCACACCCATAAGATAGCGGGGTTTATCCTCAGGGAGCAGGGGAACTGTTATATCAAGCATGGCATACATGGTTTCCTTCGGTTCTCCCACACTAAGCCCGCCAACAGCATAACCGGGAAAATCCATGGCCACAAGCTCCCGGGTGCACTTCTCCCTTAAATCCCCGTATGTGCCTCCCTGCACGATGGCAAAAAGCGCCTGTTCTTCAGATCTATGAAAATCCTTACTGCGGGCGGCCCAGCGAATCGTTCTCTCCATAGCATCCAGCGTTTCCCTGTGAGCAGCCGGATAGGGAACAACGTGATCGAGAGGCATAATAATATCTGAACCCA
Source organism: Bacillota bacterium (assembly GCA_030656575.1). Lineage (GTDB taxonomy): Bacteria > Bacillota > Dethiobacteria > DTU022 > UBA8154 > JAUSPO01. The sequence goes on along the minus strand of JAUSPO010000016.1, from coordinate 10,390 downwards.
GAATATTCTGTACCTCCACTGCCTTTTCCGGAGAGAAAAAATGGGTGGAACCATCAATATGTGAACGGAATGTTACTCCTTCTTCTGACACTTTCCTCAAAGGGCCCAGGCTAAAAACCTGAAATCCGCCGCTGTCGGTTAAGATCGGACGGTCCCAATGCATGAACCTGTGCAGACCACCGGCCTTTTTAATAATATCAGTTCCCGGACGAAGATAAAGGTGATAGGTGTTGCTGAGGATTATCTCCACACCTATTTGCTCCAGTTCTTCCGGGGTCATTGCCTTGACAGTCCCCTGCGTCCCCACAGGCATAAAGGCTGGAGTATGTATGGATCCCCTTGGGGTCTTAATTTCACCCGCACGCGCTCTTTTATGTTTATGTGTAACTGTCAGCTTAATAGCCATATTATCACCTGGTACCTACTATAATGTATAACATTTGAATTGTATTGTCAAACCCAACCTGTTTTCCTATCTTTTTCCTATTGATCATATTATAAGCATAGAATCTCCCATGCTCACGGGAAGCAGGATGGACACTTAATATATACTTCTATAAGTAATATATTATAGCAAACATACTACTCTTTTACAACTGTTGATTGCCTTTAATGTACCCCTGTTTTTCTGGCTTATGGGATATTCAGTTCCTCTCATGAATGAATCTACCCATACGACCTTACCGCTTTTATAGTGTCTGAAGTGTCTCCTGAATGTGAACTGAGCACTCGGGCTTTTCCGGAATCCGGATGCACAAAATGCTTTTTCCCTCTACTTTTCCTCGTTCCTTCTGAGCTCAGCTAATTCTTTTTCATACTGTTCATTGTTGCTCTGGAGGATTCGGACGTTGGCACTTTGGGTCAAGGTCATGTTTCAGCCTGGCAATCTGCTCTTTAAGCTCTTCATTTTCCCGTCTGGCTTTCTCTTCTGCATTGTGTGCTGCATCGATGTATTCCCGAGTGGTGGATCTAAAGTCGTTCTGGATATTCTGTACTGCAATCTCAAATGCTCCGAGGACGATCCGCGGTTTATGATGCATTCGATTCGCTTAGATGCATCGGATCCGTCATCACAGTGCAGGTAGAAGGGGCCGTCCGGGAAGGTCTTGTCCCCGTCAATGGAGACCACCAGCCTATCGTCCTCAGCTATATCGACATCGCGGCTCGTGAATACGATGTCCTGCTCATAGTTCAAGGCGATGGATGAAGGAATGTTGACCTGATAGGTGATACCAGCAAGGACTTTTGCACGTTCCTCGCGGTTGTATTTGAATGAAACGGCCATCAGTACTTACCTGTGGATATAAACAAGAAAATCCCCTCCAGTGGCGTAAACCTCCAAAGGGGATGACAGTCCTATTCGAGAATCAATTCGCACCGGAGAAGGAAAGTCCGGCCTTGCGTCGCATGGTTATGGTGGCACTATCAGTCGCCAGAGGACATCACTATGTTATAGCGTTCAGGAAGGAGCGGGTCAGCCTGAACCATTGATAGGAGCCTCCGGGCCGGACCATCCGGCATATTTCTTCCGGATTCCCAGGCTTCAACAGTCTTCCGTGATACTCCCATGAAGCTGGCAAAGAAGGCTTGCGTCATTCCAAGCTCGTTTCTGATCTTCTTAATTTCTGCCGCCTCATATTCACGTACCGGCTCAATGGAAACCGTGTTTACTCCCAGTTCGCGCTTTCCTTCCGCATGTTCAATGGCTTCGTTCAAACCATTCACAATACCTTTGTATATCTCTCCCATGTGGTCGCCTCCATTATTGCATCAATTCACTCATTTCATAGAGCTCATGAGGTGCTATGTCCTGTCCGTTACTCCACTCGATACCGGAACCACCGGGAATAACCCTCACCGTTCGGAAGTAGCCTTTATTCCTCAACTCTCCGAACCAATCCCCATCAATATACGGCAAGACATCAAATATCCTAACCTCTCCAGTCTCATAATTGAGCTTAAGCTTATATTCTTCCACAGGCTCCACTTTCAAAATTCTTGGCTGTAGCATTGCAATACCTCCCTTATTTCAGCGGGTCAATTCTAAAGAACTGTTCCCCGTTGGAAAGCAGCTTCCAGTTCGCTTCAAGGTCATCATAGTGAATCACCATCCAGGCTTCGAGAAGCTTCAGCTTATTGTTAGGAATCGAGCCCTCAAGGATTTCACCGTCCAGCGAGACTACTATTTCATCTCCTGAATACTCTGCGTGAATGTGCGGTTTTTTATGCTTCCCGCTGTTCTCCTTATACATCCTTACGATAATACCAAAGAACGTAGACAGTACCGGCATTAGCGCTCCCTCCAGTCAGTCGTTCAATTCTATCATTATTCTACCCTATTAAATAGGGTTTTGTCAATAGTCTGAGAACGAAAATAAGGAGCCATATAACGGCCGCTATTCTCAGATAGGTTATTTTGTCGATGCATAACTGAACGCTATTTGATGGTATTAAATCGGTGTGAGGGGCAAATGACAAGTTCTTACATCATAACATCATGGACGGCCCATCCACTTCCTCAAATTCTAAAAGCATCGCAGGCTCCATGCAGTTTGGAGTCATCTGTACTTTTGCCACAACCCAACCTGCATATCCAATACTATGGACTATAAGCAGTTCGTCCGCAAAATCAACCCTAAAACAGTTAAGGATTTCCTCAATTCTGTCATTCAAAACTTTTGTACAAAAAAGGGTCGAATCGTATCAATCCGCTTCAAAAACGGTCTGGAGCACAGATTTTCGTATAAAAACGAGGAATGACAAAAAGCCCCTATACCGCACTGTATAAGGGCTTTCATCTTACTCTATTCTCTTTAAAAAAACTGTTAGACTATGAGCATAGAATCTCCAAAACTAAAAAAACGATACCGCTCTTCAACAGCGATGTTATAAGCCTTTAACGTGTCTTCCCTTCCAGCAAAGGCGCTGATTAGCATGAGCAGGGTTGACCTTGGCAGATGAAAATTGGTAATTAAAGCATCGACCGTCTTAAATCTATAACCTGGATAGATAAAGAGTTTCGTTTCTCCCTGCCCTTCACGGATCGCTCCGTTCTCATCGCTTAAGGTTTCAAGTACCCTGCAGCAGGTAGTTCCTACAGCAACAATCCTTTTCCCTTTTTCTTTGGTGCTGTTGATTTTATGTGCTACAGAAGCAGAAAGCTCGTAACATTCACTATGCATGATGTGGTCCTCAATATAGTCATCTTTTACAGGACGAAACGTGCCCACACCTATATGCAGAGTGAGAGCAGCCGTCTTAATTCCCCTCTCCTCCAGTTCTTTAAACAAAGCCGGGGTAAAATGAAGTCCTGCCGTAGGTGCAGCGGCAGAGCCTTCATTGCTGGCATAAACGGTCTGGTAGCGTTCGTGATCATCTAACTGTTTTTTTATATAAGGAGGCAGGGGAACCTGCCCAAGTTTATGCAGGACGTCATTCAGCGGTTCTTTTGCACTGAAAACAATGACCCTTCCCCCAGGCTCTGTTTTCTCCAACACCCGGGCTGATAGGGCTCCATCGCCGAAGATAAGCTCCGTGCCGGGGAGCGCCCTTTTGCCGGGCGAACACAAAACTTCCCATCTTGCATCTTCCAGTCTGCGCAGTAACAGGATCTCGATACGGCCTCCCGTATCCCTTCTCTTTCCAATGAAGCGGGCGGGGAAAACTCTTGTGTTATTTAAGATGAGCAGATCCCCTTCATCAAGGTATCCTGGAAGTATCTTAAAGGAGCTGTGTTCCAGCTGTCCATCTCTCCGATTCAACACCAAAAGCCTGGAGCTGTCCCGCTCTATCAGCGGCTCCTGTGCAATCAACTCCGGAGGAAGTTCATAGTCAAATTGATCAGTTCTTGTTTTATCCCGTGCCTCGATTTTCATCTCTCCTCCAGTCAACCAGATATCATCAGCTTTTTTTCTACCGAGCCAGGGGACGTTTCGCTTGGCTCACTATTTGCGCCAGGCGAAACGTCCCCCTGGCTCTTTTTATTTTTGGTTCGGGGTTTAATAGCCTACGTCAATTTGGGCGCCTGGGTAGTAAAAAGAAAGGATCTCATTGTGATTTTGCCCTGCCCTGGAACGGTTATAGGCGCCGTTTTGGCTCATACCGATACCATGGCCCCAGCCGCGGCCCTCTATGACAAAACTCAAATAAGGAACTTGGCTTCTTGTTCCATTTCCCATGGCTGTAAACGATTCACCGATAAGCATTCTTTTCATAGTATTCCCACCGACGGCCCATTTACCTTCCAGTTCAGAAAAGCTTTCTTTTCTTTCAACTCCGCTGACTGCTGAAACGATCCAGACGCGGGGTTGGGGGTCATCCTGAACTGAATAAAGCTGGCTTCTCAGACCCAATACTGTCCTGGACCTTTCTTTTAAAAGGGAAACAACTGCTCCGGCAGTCCCCTGGATACGAAGTTCATTCACCCTACCGCTGGGAAAAGAAGATACAATATTGATCTGTTTCACCTGTCCGGGATTATTATAACCATTATTCACCAGCAATGTTTGAAGAGAATTAATGGGAATATCTGCTTGCCATAAGGCATGATTGTGCACAATAAAATTATTCAGCCCAAGGGGATTGGATGGGTCATCGTAAGGGTCCGGAACACTGCTGAAATATGGCAGAGAACCGCTCCAGACGTTTTGAGTGAGTTCTGTATGGCCTCCATTGGTCGCGTGATAAAAGGGCTGTATAAGTACGCCGTTAAAGTTTAATATCTCCCCGCGGGTCTGACTTAAGGCAGTGTCAGTGTTGGTTGTTTCGCAGCTTTTCCCACCGTAGACCTGGCAGTGCTGTGAGTCGCAGACATAATAGCCGCTATGCCGCTGCAGGCTCTGATTGTAGAGCGCATAGCTCCTGGCCGCTACAGCCTGTGCTTTTAGAGCCTCCATGCCTCCGTAATTTCCCCAGGACGGGGGCATCTCTCTCGGTAAAACTCCCCGGAGGTATGATTCCAGATCGACAATGTTAACCCCGCGTATGCCGCTCCCTTCCGTTAAAATCTCCAGTGCCCCGCGATATTCACTGCCATAAATGGCATTGTGAACTTGAAAAGCTTGTCCCGACGGATGCGATGATAAAGGCTTTAGATATAAGGGGCCGCTAAAGACACCCTGGCTGACATTAAGTATATTCAATACCTGGATGCCGCCACCTGTGTTGACCAGCTTATACCTTCCCGCAGGGAGCTGCAGGGGCGCGCCATTAGCCATATTGATGACTGTGTAGCCGCTGTCGAAGGATAACTCTAAATGACTACCCGAGATGCTTATCCCCACCCTCATCTGTGGGGGCTCGGCCGAATAAACAGTTGCCTGGTAAGCAAGTGTAAACAGCAAAAAGACAATAAGAATAAAAATAAAAATTGTAATGTTTTTCTTTTTAAAGGCAGACAGGAACCCCATAATATTACCTCCTCTCTTTAGAATCTCCTGAAAAAGTTGAAGATCAGGCTGAGGATGACACTGATCAGGATCATGGTAGTTATGGGAAAAAAGATGGTCAGGTTTTCTCTTTTTATTAAAATATCTCCGGGCAGACGCCCAAGCCCGAAACGTCCCAGGAACAGAAATATAAGCCCCGTGAGGACAATTACTCCACCAATGGTAAGTAAAATTCTCCCCATATTTTCCGGACCAAACAAACAGATCACCTCGCCAGGATACTTATTTTTGATAGCGGTCCCTCTCGCTGTAAATACAGCCGCAGTATCCCTGCAAATATAGTCCTTTTTCCCGGGCCAACCCCATACTCTCCCGGAAACCTGGGCGCAGATCTTCGTAGACAAATTTCAGGCCGTATTCTTCTGCTATTTTACCCCCTGTTTCTCTCAGCAATTCATGCTGCTGATAAGGGCTAATCAGCAAAGTGGTGGAGATGCCCTCTATCCCTTTTTCTTTGGCCCGGCACGCAGTCTCTTCCAGACGCATGGCATAACATAATTCACAGCGCATCTCTTCACGGTTCACTACCTTGCGCAGATAATCATTAAGGAGGTAACGTTGATCGATGAAAATTGACCTCTTTTCCTCTTCAGCCAGGGAGTGGAGCGCTTCTTTTCGTTTCTTAAACTCACGATAGGGATGAATATTCGGGTTATAAAAAAAGCCTTGAATATGATGCCCTTTTTCCTCCAGGGCCTGCCAACTGTAAAGGCTGCATGGGGCACAACAGATATGTAAAAGGATCTCCATCTTTCTATTTTTCACCACCTGATCTTAACCTAAAATACTCATATCCTTTTTCTGTCACTATCCTTCCCCTGGAAGTACGTTTCAGAAATCCAATTTTCATGAGGTAAGGCTCATAGATTTCTTCAATAGTTGCAGCCTCTTCATTTATTGATGCCGCTATGGTTTCAAGTCCTACCGGTCCCCCCTCAAATTTATCGATAATCGTATCCAGCAGAAGATAGTCAGTACGGTCCAGTCCCATTTCATCCACATCAAGAATACAAAGGGCTTCAAAGGCAACATCTTTGGTAATAACCCCGTCTGCTCTCACCTGGGAGTAATCCCTCACTCTTCTTAAAAGCCTGTTGGCAATACGGGGAGTACCTCTGGAGGCCATAGCAATTGCCTCTGCACCCTGACGGTCTAATTCAACACCTAATAATCTTGCCGAACGGGCAAGTATCTCATAAAGGGCATCAGGAGTATAGAATTCCAACCTCTCCAAAATACCGAAGCGATCCCTTAAGGGGGATGAAATAAGCCCGGCACGGGTAGTGGCTCCGATAAGGGTGAATGGGGAAAGATCCAGCCTCAGGGAGCGGGCGCTGGGGCCTTTGCCGATAATAATATCCAGGGCGCAGTCCTCCATGGCAGGATAGAGGATCTCTTCCACACTGCGGTTAAGCCGATGGATTTCGTCAATAAATAGAATATCGCCGGAGGAAAGATTCGTCAAAAGAGCTGCCAGATCACCTGCTCTTTCCACGGCGGGGCCGGAAGTAACTCTTATATTTACTCCCATCTCCCTGGAAATGATAAAAGCGAGGGTTGTTTTGCCTAACCCGGGTGGCCCGTGCAAAAGGACATGATCCAGGGTCTCTTCTCGTTCCCTGGCAGCCTCGATATAGATACAGAGCTTCTCCTTGAGACTCTCCTGCCCGATAAATTCATCCAGTTTTGAAGGGCGAAGGCTGTTCTCGTGCGGGAGATCATCCCCTTTTAGGCGGGACGAAACTATTCTGTCTTCCATGAAAGTATTCCCCCTGCTCCTATGGCAATTGTTTCTGCATTGATTTATCTTGGTTTTTCTTTTGGGTTTAAGACTCCCACCTCTAAGCGTAGCGTAGGTGGGACTTTTCAATCAGGTGGAGTAGACTCTCCACCTGATTCCCTGATGTTTCAGCTTTGCTGAAACGAATTCACTGTTTTGCCAGGAAATCGAGCGCCTCTTTAAAAAGGTCTTCAACGCTTAAATCCCCATCTCTGCTGAGAACTTTTCTTGCTTTGTTTGTCTCCTGCGGCGAATACCCCAACGCAATCAATGCCTGCTGAACGTCCTGCCAGTAATTATTGCTTCCCCCCTGCTCTTTGAAGCCGAAATCTGCCTCGTTCTCATACTGAGCGGATACCTTATCTTTCAGCTCATAAACAACGCGCTTTGCAGTTTTGCTGCCAATTCCGGGAATGGAAGTTAAAGATAGAATATCTTCCTGCATAATGGCATCGGATATCTGAAGCATTGAAAGGTGGCCTAGAAGTGAAAGAGCAACTTTTGGGCCAATGCCAGAAACTCCGAGCAGCATTTTAAAAAAATCCCTTTCTTTATAACTCCTGAAACCATATAGGGTCAATCCATCGTCTTTGATCTGCAAATAAGTATATACTATTACACTCTGGCCAGGATGGGGCATCTGAAAATAAAAAGAGGCAGGGATTAAGACATGAAATCCCAAGCCCATAGCGTCAACGACAACATACTGTGGATGACACTCTTTTAGTGTTCCCTGTAAGTAAGACAGCACCTGCGCTCCCCCTTTCCCGGTTATATCCCTTCTTTTTTACGGACCATCCTCTCCCACCTGGAAAACTGCATGTGACAGAGGGCTATTGCCAGAGCATCTGCAGTGTCATCAGGTTTTGGTATCTCCTGAAGTTTTAGGAGAAGGCGAACCATTTCCTGGACCTGCTTTTTGTCTGCCCGTCCATAGCTGGCTACTGCCTGTTTCACCTGCAGGGGAGTGTACTCAAAAACAGGAAGCGTACTCTCAGCTGCAGCAGTTAGAATTGCCCCCCTTGCTTCCCCCACCTGCAGGGCCGTCCGGATATTTTTACAAAAAAAGAGCTTTTCCACTGCCATCTCATCAGGTGAGAACCTGGAAATTAAGAGCTTAATGTTTGTATAGATTGAAAACAAACGCGGGGATACCTGAGAATCGGCAGAAGTACTGATATATCCAAAATCTATTGCCTCAAAAAGATCACCTTTTTTTTCTACTATTCCATAACCTACAGTTGCCAGGCCTGGATCAATGCCCAGAATTCTCATATTTTTGATACCCCGGTTCAGGTAATTTTAAACCTTATTTCTACAAAGATCTGCTGTTTACCTGCCCGTATTTTTAAAAAATTTCCTCAAGAGGTGAAGTATTCCAGAAAAAGACGTTTTTCATTTTCATCTGAAAAGGGCACCTTCTGAATTAATTCATCGTAATAAACTTTTTTTACAGGATAAGGCAGAACCTCTATAAGGATATATGTACCTGAAGTGTCTTTCACATAAATCGCTATCTGGTCATTGAAAACCCCCATATAGTACTGTTCCTTTCTTTCAATAACCTGACTTTTTTCTTCCGCTTTTTCAAGATCCTCATCATCGTGTGCATTTTCATATATGATGTTGTTTTCCAAAGGCTCTTGATTGTCTTTTTCCTGCGTTTCAGGAGGATAAAAGAGCATCATAAAAAAAAGAAAGACCATCAGTACATAGGTCCCGTAACGAAGGTAATTTCCAGTTTTTTCTTTCACTAATAGCCCTCCCGGAAAAGAGTTATTATATCTTTTCCCGGAAAGGTCGATTTTAAACATTACTTAAAGAGATTGCATTATTTCATCCGGAATGTCAAAGTTTGCATAGACATTTTGCACATCATCGTGATCTTCCAACGCTTCCAGAAGGCGAAGCACCTTGGCAGCTTCTTCGGGATCTTCGATCCGCACAGCATTGGAAGGAAGCATAGTAATTTCGGCTGAGGAAAATTCAATGTTTTTTTCCGTAAAGCTATCTTTCACTCTTTCAAAATCTTCAGGAGAAGTGGTAATCACAAAAATATTATCTTCATCTTTGAAGTCTTCAGCTCCGGACTCCAGTGCAAGCATCATTAAATCATCTTCTGAGGGTAAACCCTTGATCTTTTCAATAGTTAAATATCCTTTTCGGCTGAACATCCAGGAAACACATCCTGCTTCGCCCATATTCCCGCCGCGGCGGGAAAATATATGCCTGATATCGGCTGCAGTCCTATTGCGGTTGTCAGTCATGATATCCACTAAAACTGCCACTCCCGCCTGCCCGTATCCTTCGTAAGTCAACTGCTCAAGAGAAGAACCTTCTCCTTCACCGGCGCCCTTTTGGATCGCCCGATTAACATTATCACCGGGCATATTGGCCTCCCGCGCCTTCTGAACTGCAAGGCGCAGGCGGAAGTTTGCATTTATATCTGCTCCGCCTTCCCTGGCCGCTACCATGATTTCCCTGGCGATCTTAGTGAAAGCCTTGCCTTTTTGCGCATCTACACGTGCTTTTTTATGCTTCACATTTGCCCACTTAGAATGACCTGCCACTTAAATCACCTCTATCCGTTCGTTACCGTTGTAATAGTATCTCCAACTTTAATACTGCCGCCCTGCAGTACTCTTACAAAAATACCTTCCTTAGGCATGACACAATCGCCAGCCTGGTAATAGATAGCACAGCGGTTATGACATTCCTTGCCGATCTGTGTTACTTCCAAAGACGCGCCCCCGTCTACCTTTAAACGGGTTCCCACAGGCAGCGAAACAAGGGCAATGTTTTCCGTGGTAAGATTTTCAGCAAAATCACCAGGATTAACATCCAGTCCTTTGGCACGCATCTTCTCAATACTTTCCAAGGCTAGCAGGCTCACCTGACGGTGCCAGTCCCCTGCATGAGCATCGTTTTCGATACCATGCTCTTTGACAAGCAGAGCTTCTCCCACATTCTTTTTACGCTCTCCCTTATTATCACTCCTGCAAACAGCAACAATAACTCCTTTTTGCTCTTTTTCCAATCAAGTGGCCCCCTTACAAGATATTATACTATCCACCGATCTGTGTCATGGAACGTTTACCCTCGAACTGCTTAACCCGGTCAACAGCATTGCATGCTACGTTGCCTGGATCAGGTTTTACTTTTA
>JAUSPO010000004.1 GCA_030656575.1 Bacillota bacterium | reverse complement strand
AGCAAAAGTAAGGCACCCGTACCCAAACGAAAGGCTTTCACGTCACATACCCGAAGTAGGAGCCGTATGAGGTAGTTCCTCAAGTACGGATCTGTGCGGGGGGCGCCCGGCAACGGGCGTTCCTACCGCGATTCTTGTCTGACCAGGGAAAGACATGGGGACGGTTCCATCGTCTTCCCTTCGGCGCTTCGCTGTGCTACGCGGACGCTCGAGCCGTCCCCAAGTCTCTCCCGACGTTCTCCTGAGTCCTCACCATGTCTCGTGTTGTGTGCATATTTATTTGTCCTTACAGAAAAAATAAGTACCGGTTTACTTTTTTTCTAAGGTTTTCTGTCGAACGGGCACTATTTCCCGGAAAACTTTTTTTAAAAAACCAAAATTACTACAGCAATACACCAAAATTACTACAGCGCAAAGGAGGATAATAATGCCTTTTGTTTTTGATGAGTCAAAGGCAAAGAAATACCGGAAAAAACCGGTTGTGATTGAAGCTTACCAGATAGAAACCAGAATAGAAATTCCAACCCTGGAAGGGCAGCATATTGCCAGTCCGAAAGATTTTATCATTAAGGGTGTTGATGATGAGTGTTACCCCTGCAAACCTGATGTTTTTGAGAAAACATACGAACCTGTTGAAACGTAGCCGAAAGAGTTATTTATTCTCTCAACTCTAAATATAACTTGAGGCCCAACCTCCGATTTGCAAGGTGGGCTTTTTGTTTGTTAAAAATAATTCTCAAATGTGAGCAACGTTTTCCTATGCTTAAACGTCTATAATAAAAGGATTGTAAATTTTTAATAGATTGAGAGAGGAGAAAAGGATGAAAAAAATACTTGCCCTCATAGTGCTGGTGGCCCTGGTAATGACTCAGTTGAGCATAGCTCATTGTATGGAGAATCCTAAAATAAAGCTCGGAAACGAAGTTTTACTGAGCAAATACCATCACTTGATTAAAGGTAAAAAAATTGGACTTGTAACAAATCAGAGCGGGGTTGACAGTCAGGGCAGAAGTATTATTGATATACTTGCAGATGATAAAACGATTCAATTAACTGCTCTCTACAGTCCTGAACACGGCATTGATGGTATAGTACAGGCAGGAAAGGGTGTGGATTCTTTCGTTCATGCAAAGCTGGGTATACCGGTTCATAGTCTCTATGGGCCCACAAGAATGCCCACAGAAGAAATGCTGAGCAATGTGGATCTTCTTCTTTTTGATATGCAGGATATCGGGGCCAGAACTTATACATATATGTCAACGTTAAATTATTGTATGGTTGCTGCACAAAAATACCAAAAACCTATTATCGTCCTTGATCGTCCAAATCCCCTCGGAGGTGTAATTGTTGAAGGCCCTGTTCTGGAAACTTATTATCAGACTTTTGTAGGTGTGGATAATTTACCGATGGCACATGGAATGACAGCCGGAGAGCTGGCGCAATTTTTTAACCGAAATATTGGCGCAGCACTTACTGTCGTTCCCATGGAAGGCTATAAGAGGAGAATGATATTTCAGGATACCGGGTTGAAGTGGGTTAAGACATCCCCAAATATACCTGACATTGATTCTCTTTTCGGTTATATGGCAACGGGATTGGGAGAAGGGACAGGCATTGGACAGGCGGATCAATTTAAGTGGATCGGGGGAAAAGGTTTGGATTCTAAGAAGTATGCCGATCTTCTTAACGGGGCAGGATTGGCAGGTGTGAACTTTATTCCTGAAACAAGGGCGGATAGGGGAGGCGTCAGGCTGAATATCTTCGACTATCATGCTTTTAACCCCGCAAGGACGGGAATATATGCTCTCACGTATGCCTTTTCTCTTGGAAACTTTACGGTTCCCAAAAGTGGGTCCACAAAGCAAACCATGGTCATGTTTGATAAAGTGATGGGAACCAACAAAATTGGATTGTATCTGGAACAGGGGCTTACACCACAGCAAATTGAAAAAAATTATACCCCGGCGCTTAACCGCTTTAAGGAAGAGAGGAAAAAATATCTTATTCCCGACTATGATGTAAGGCCGGGAGATATTGCAGTTCTGGTCGACAGCATTGAGGTATCTTTTGACTCTGCTCCTTTCATTGATCAGAACAACAGGCTTATGGTCCCGCTCAGAGCTATTGCAGAGGCCCTGGGCGCCCAGGTGCAGTGGAATTCTGCCGCACGCTCCATAACTATCAGCAGGCAGGGAAAAACCATATTCCTCAAAGTTGACAGCAAAGAGGCGTTGGTCAATGGTGAAACAAAATTAATGGACACTACTCCTGTCATTAAAAACAGCCGGACGATGGTTCCGGTCAGATATGTAGGTGAATTTCTTGATTCGAAAGTAAACTGGAATCCACATACGCAAGTTGTGAGTATTTATTAGAGCTAAGGAAAAAGCTAAGGTTAACTAGAATAGCAAAGGAGAGAACCGATAAAAATTGGTTCTCTCCTTCTAATTTACGAGTTCACTTTACTGCTGATTTTCTTCTCCGGTAATACCTTTGCCAATGGCATTGTTGACTGTTTCCATAACCGTATTAAATAGTTGCTGAGCTTTCATAAAATCCTGGACTGAACTGTTTGCCTCCATTTTTTGCCTTATGGCATTGAACTTTTCTCCCTGTTCCTGAGTGGGCGGCACTCCTGATCTTTGTGCAAATTCAATCTGTTTCTGTACTTCCTGAAGTTCTTTAATTAAGTCCTGGGCCGATTCATCATCTTTTAATTTTTTGGCCTGCTGTCTCCAGTACCTTGTATTGCTCAGTTTTTCTTATTTCCTCACCAAGCTCTTTAGCCTTCGTTTCAATTAAAATCAAAATTTCACCTCCTAGCTAAAACTCGTGGTCGCGGGGCTGGAAGCCCCGAAACTACGGTATTTTTTGTTCGAGTACATGTACTCGAACAGCTTACTTTGTGTTGTATAGCAGTCCCCTGAGAACTTCAAGCTCGTGCTTAAGCTTT
>JAUSPO010000185.1 GCA_030656575.1 Bacillota bacterium | reverse complement strand
AAAAATATTAACACCGGGCAGTAAAAAAGTCAATACAAACCATTTAAAAGTTCCCTAAACTGGGAAATTCCCATGCTTTTTCCGGGGCCGGTCTTCATGCTTGTTCTTTAGGGAATCAAGAGCCATAATAAGCTGCCGGCGTGTATCCCTGGGATCGATTACATCGTCAATCCACCCGCGGGCTGCTGCAATATATGGATTAGCAAATTTTGTACGGTATTCGTCAACTTTTTTCTTTCTTTCCTCGTTAGGATTTTCAGCCTTTTCGATTTCCCTGCGGTTAATAATATTGATTGCACCCTCAGGTCCCATAACCGCGATTTCCGCAGTAGGCCAGGCAAATGCAAAGTCGGCTCCCAGGCTTTTGCAATTCATTGCTATATATGCGCCTCCGTAGGCCTTACGTAAAATAACGCTTATCTGAGGAACTGTAGCCTCAGAGTAGGCATATAAAATTTTAGCCCCGTGACGTATGATCCCTCCGTATTCCTGATGAACTCCGGGAAGGTAACCGGGAACATCCACAAAAGTAACCAATGGGATGTTAAAACAGTCACAGAACCTTACAAAACGTGCAATTTTATCTGAGCTGTTAATATCAAGGCATCCCGCCAGGAATTTTGCCTGATTGGCGATAATACCCACCGTTTTTCCGTTGAGGCGAGCAAACCCTACCACTGCGTTTTTAGCAAAATGCTGCTGGACCTGGAAAAACTCACTGCCGTCAACAATCCTTTTAATAACATCGACCACATCGTAAGGCCTGTTGGCATCAGCAGGTACAATATCAGCCAAGTCATCAGCCGGAATTGAGGGTTCCACAGGATCAACTGCGGGAGCGCTGTCTAAGTTATTGGAAGGGAGATAGCTTAAAAGAGTTTTAAGCATTGTCAGGCATTCCTGCTCATCTTTTGCCCTGAAATGAGCCACCCCGCTCGTATCATTATGAATTGCAGCCCCGCCTAACTTTCCAGCGGATACATCCTCGCCGGTCACTGCTTTGATAACCGCCGGACCTGTTATGAACATGTAGCTTGTATCATCAACCATAAATATAAAATCAGTCAGTGCCGGGGAGTAGACCGCCCCTCCCGCACTGGGCCCCATGATCACAGAAATCTGGGGAATCACCCCTGAATTTACAGTATTGCGGTAAAAAATGTTTCCATAACCGTCAAGGGACATAACGCCTTCCTGTATTCTTGCACCTCCAGAGTCATTGATGCCTATAAAAGGGGCGCCGTTTTGGGCCGCTAAATCCATGACACGACAAATTTTTGCAGCGTGCATTTCACCCAGGGAACCTCCTGAAACAGTAAAATCCTGCGCAAATAAATAAATCAGTCGTCCGTCCACCGTCCCATAACCGGTTACCACACCTTCTCCGGGAAGAGGAATATCCATAGTGCTGGCATCTTCAAGGCCGCCCTGAACAAAAGTACCAACTTCAACAAAGCTGCCCGGGTCTAAAAACTGCTCTAACCTCTCCCGGGCTGTTTGTTTGCCTTTTTGATGTTGATCCTCGATACGTTGATCACCACCACCCTGGATAATGATATCCCTTCTTTGCTGCATAAAATTTAACTTGTCTTCCATAATAAGGCACCTCCTATTATTTTGTCCTTTATATCTATAATTCTCTAATCCTCCAATTTGCGGAATACCTTTCCCTTTTCTTCAGGATAAACCAGATTCTCCACGTTTTTCAGTATATCAATTTGGTAGTGCTTTTTCAATATTTTTATTAAAATTGAGCAGTTCTTTACCAAGAGGCAACAGAAATGTATCTTTTCTTATCTTAAAACATTCGCACAAACAGTATGAAATCCTGCCTGAGGCAGAGATTTTTTGGTGCCTGTCGACTTTTTTTGGCATTTATGATATGCTTATTTTGGTAAAAAGGAGGCAATATGAAAGTATACGCATTAATTGGTTCCAGCGGCACGGGAAAAAGCCACCGTTCGGCATTAGTGGCATACAGAGAAGGCATAGACTACATCATCGATGATGGACTCTTGATCCGGGGCAACCAGGTACTTGCAGGTCGTTCGGCCAAGCGTGAGAATACCAGGATGGGAGCTGCTAAAAGAGCCGTTTTCATTGATCCCGAGCATGCCGGGCAGGTAAAAGATAAAATAAAGGAAGTTCAGCCGGATAGTATTTTGCTCCTTGGTATTTCCCGGCGGATGGTGGAATATATTTGCAGGAAACTGGATATTCCCGCTCCAATTAAATTTATCATGATCGAGGATATTGCCACTCCTGAGGAAATTGCCAAAGCTATGGATGTGAGGGTAAAGGAAAACCGGCATGTTATACCACTGCCTACATTTGCTTTAGAAAAAGATTTCCCGGGATATCTCCTTGACCCTCTGAAAGCTTTTTTCCTGGGCAAAAGCAAACCTTTTCCCGACCATGTGATCGAACACTCCATCGTGCGCCCTTTATACAGTACCCTGGGGAACTATTTTCTTTCTGAAAATGCTATTGAACAAATCGCTGTATATGTTGCCGAGCAAATGGCAGGAATCGTAAAAGCAAAGAAAACAGCTATTATTTCCAGCAAAAATGGAATGATCATTAATCTAGATGTCATTTTAAAATACGGCGTGAATAATTTCCCACAGCTCCTGGAAAATACACAGAAAAAAATAAAAGAGAGACTTGAACAACTTACAGGCTGTCAAATCTCCCAGATTAACGTTGTTGCGCGGCGTGTAGTTTTAAACAGGGAAAACAAGGATGTCAAACAAAGGTATATTGAACTGAATCCCAACAAAGATGGTACTTCTGTAAAACCCCTACATCGCCTTCAGGACAAGCATGACCATTAACTTCTATTTTCCTGCAATTACTTCTTCCTCTGCAAGAGATGCTTCTTTAAATTCATCAGCCATCTTCAACCAGTGCCCCGAAATAAGGTCAAGGTGTTTGGCCACTTCTCCTCCCAGCACATGTTCAGCCCCCTGATGAGTGGGATGAGCACCGCTTTCTTTCACCATTTTGCGTAAGGCCGCGGGAGAATCTATGATTGGACAAGGAGCGAGGTGGTTTTTGTTAAAAGGATGCTCTTTCTGGTAAGCCTTAAATAAAGGATTATGCAATACCTCTAGAAGACTTTTTTCCCTGATATTATCGACGGCAAAATGAACAAACGCACACGGCTCCACATCACCGGCAGCATTAATATGGAAATACAGCCTGCCTCCGGCAATACATCCTCCGGTAAATTCCCCATCATTCCAAAAATCACCGATTAAGATCGGTTTCGTGATCCTTATTTCCCTGACCCTCTCAAGCATCCAGAGACGCTGTTCAGGCGTTAGCATTAATTCAATATTTGGGTTGCGGCCAATTGGAATATAATGAAAAAACCATGTGTAGATGACACCTTTTTCCACCAAAAAATCAACAAACTCATCACTGAAAAGTTCAATGATGTTATTGCGCATCGATGTTAAAGAAGCACCGAAAAATACTCCTCTCTCCCTAAGGAGATCCATGGCATGGGTGACCTTATCAAAAGTACCTTTACCCCTGCGAGCATCAGTTTGTTCCCGCCAACCCTCCAGGCTGAATGCGGGAGATATATTCGCCAGTTCTGCCATACGGTCAGCAGTTTTTTCGTCAATAAGCGTACCGTTAGTATAGACCATAAAAACAATATCGGGATGTTCTGCTGCCACATCAAGGAGATGAGGATAGCAGAAAGGCTCACCGCCTGAAAGAACAATCCAGTGGATTCCCAGTTCCTTGGCTTCCATAATAATCCGGCTAAACAATTCCGGTTCAAGGTGGTCTACTTTGCTGTACTCTCCTGCCCAACAACCTTCGCAGCGCAAGTTACAGGCAGAGGTCGGATCAATTAATAAGAATTGAGGTACAGATACCCCGATCTCACTGCTGATCTTCTTTCGTTTCTCATTGCCGAGGATAAATCCATTAATAATCCATGAGTTAATAATATTATGGAGCATCTTAGGGTTGCATGCAATACGTTTCGTCTGTTCCATGATTTGCCCGTTTCCATGAATATGAGCTTTTATTTTTTTTACAACACTTTTGTGACCTGGAGCTATGGCAACTTTCTCAATAAAATTAAATAGCAATGGTAAATTGTGTTCGGGATCCCTGGCAATAAAATTAATAACCCTTTCCAGCGCAAATTCAGCCGCAATTTTCTTAACAGAATCAAACTCCATCACTTCATCACCCTCCCACAAAAAGAATTAAACCACATGGAGTTCTTCCCATAGGCTTCATCTCCCTGACTAAAATTTAATCGCCTAAATAACCCCAGATTTTATATAATTTTATTATAACTTAAAATATTTTATTTTGCAAATATTGGTTATATGCTATCAACGCCGAAAAAAAAGCCTAAAACCTCAAAAATATAAGATTTTGGCCTTCATGGATCTGCTTATTTTGAAAACCATAGTTATTATACACATTAACGGGAAAATAATTCCTCTTAAGAAGAGATAACTTAGATGATTCGATCTGCGTGGGAATAAATATTTAACCTCCTGCCCCTGGCAAAACCGACAAGGGTAACACCTAATTTTTCTGCTAGTTCCACACCCAGAGATGTGGGTGCTGACCTGGAAACGATAAACGGCAGTCGCAGCTTTGCCCCCTTAATAACTATTTCGGAAGAAAGACGGCCGCTTGACAAAAGAATCTTGTCATCCAAAGATATATTTTTCAGAAGGCACTCCCCTGCGATTTTATCCACAGCATTATGCCGCCCAATATCCTCGCTGGAAAACAGAATTTTATCCCTGTCAGCAAGAGCAGCACTGTGGACTCCTCCCGTAGTTTTAAAAAGTATTGAATCATTCTGCAGCTCAGACATTAACTTCAGCAATCTGCCAGCTTCTATTTTCAGGTTTGATTCAACAGGCCTGCTCTGCAGAGAATCAAGCACGTTAAAAAATATGGTCCCCTTGCCGCACCCGGAAGTTATCGTCCTTTTTCCGTAAAGTTTTTCGGTGAGATCACTTTGGTCTGCCGTCCTCACATATACTATGCCCTTTTGATGGTCTACATGCAGATCTCTAAGATCAGAAGAACCCTGGATCAGGCCCTCCGACCTTAAAAAACCAACGGCCAGAAAATCAAGTTTCTCCGGAGAGCATAATAAAGTAACAAATTCCTTGTTATTAAGGAAAACAGTGAGAGGCGTTTCCGTAACAACAAGATCCTTTTCATTATTTCTCTCTGAATCCCTGACACGCACAATTTCAACCTCTGAAGTGCCCTGTGGAATGTCCTGTCCCTGAAGATTTTCTCTTTCCACTTTTTTTGCCCCCCGTTTCCCTAGTATACCTTTTCGTTCTTTAATTTATTTCTGCATAGATAGTTTAACTCCTCTCCACATAGAAAAATCCCCTCCAAAAGAGGGAATTTTTCAGTGAGCCACGGGGACGTTTCGCTTGGCTCATTTTTGTTGGCAACGGGGACGGTTCTGTTGACTTTCTCACCGCTAGGCCAGGTCCTCTTTTCGAGGAATGTCCCCATTTTGTTCTTATCCTACTTTTTCCAGCTTAACAGCACAGACCTTTAACTCGGGAATCTTAGCTATGGGATCTACCTGATTATTTGTGAGTACGTTTACAGGGACCTCATGGTAGTGGAAGGTCATAAAAATTACTCCAGTAGGCACTACTTCCGTTACATCTGCCTTTACTTCCACTTCACCACGCCTTGAAGATACTTTTACCAGATCCCCGTTTTTAATGCCCAGCCTGTCAGCATCTTCTCTGCTAATCTGCGCAAATTCCTCGGGTTTAAAGGCATTCAAAGGCTTGCTCTGCCTTGTCATTGAGCCTGTATGGTAGTGATAAAGGTTACGTCCCGTGGTAAGCACCAGAGGGTATTCCTGGTCAGTCTCTTCTGCCGGAGGCAGGTATTCCACAGGGGTAAAAAGGCCTTTCCCTCTGGAGAACTGACCTTCGTGAAGGTATAAAGTCCCGGGATGATCCGCACTCGGGCATGGCCACTGCAGACCGCCTTCCTGCTCAAGGCGCTGATAGCTTATACCTGCATAAGCTGGGGTGAGTTGAGCAATCTCCTGGAAAATATGATCCGGTCCTTCATAATGCCATTCCATACCGAGCTTATTTGCCAGTTCCTGTAAAATAAGCCAATCTGCTTTTGCTTCACCGGGTGCGTTAACAGCCTTGCGCACCATTTGCACACGCCGCTCCGTATTGGAAAAAGTACCAACTTTTTCGGCAAATGCGGCAGCAGGGAGAACAACATCAGCCTTGGCTGCCGTTTCAGTGAGGAAAATATCCTGAACGACCAAAAACTCCACCTTTTCCAGTGCTTCCATGACATGGTGAATGTTAGCGTCACTTAGAGCAGGGTTTTCGCCCATGACATACAGGGCTTTTATCTCGCCATTAAGAATACCGTCCATGATTTCTGTTACAGTTAATCCCGGGCGTGAATTAAGCTTTACACCCCAGGCCTTTTCAAATTTCGACAAGGCAGCCTCGTTATCAACTCTCTGATAACCTGTAAAGACCACGGGTAAGCCTCCCATGTCACAGGCTCCCTGCACATTGTTCTGTCCTCTTAAAGGATTTATACCACTTGAAGGTTTGCCCATATTACCGGTTACCATGGCAAGGTTAGCAATAGCCATAACAGTATTGGTCCCATTGGTGTGCTGGGTTATACCCATAGTATAGTAGATTCCGGCGCTTTCCGCCCCGGCATAAAGTCGTGCGGCTTTGCGAATATCCCCGGCCGCTACCCCGGTAATTCCTTCCACATACTCTGGAGTATACTTCTTAACAGCAGCTGCCATTTCTTCATAGCCCTCAGTTCTCTCCGCGATAAACTGATCATCTGAGAGCCTTTCCTCGATTATTACATTAATAATCCCGTTAATCAGGGCTTCGTTGGTCCCCGGGCGCAGCTGCAAGAAGACATCGGCATGGTCTGCCAGTTCGATCTTCCTCGGATCCGCTACAATAAGGGAGGCACCCTTCTTTTTCGCCATTTTCATTCTATATCCCAGTACTGGATGGGTCTCTGTAGTATTGGAACCCATTACAAACAGCGCCTTTGCATTTTCAATTTCTCCGATGCTGTTGGTCATCGCGCCGCTGCCAAAAGATGTAGCCAGACCGGCTACTGTTGGAGCGTGTCAGAGACGGGCACAGTGGTCAACATTATTTGATCCCAGTGAGCGTAAAAGCTTCTGGAAGAGATAGTTCTCCTCATTCGTAACGCGGGCTGAAGCTAATCCCGCCAGTTCTGTGCCCTTCACCTCCTTAAACTTTTTAGCAATGAGGTCCAGGGCCTCATCCCAGGATGACTCCACCAGTTCACCGTTTTTCCTGATAAGGGGTGACTTCAGGCGCTCAGGACTTTGCAGGAAATCAAAACCGAACCGCCCTTTCACACAGGTCTGCCCCCGGCTGGCGGGACTGGTTACGTCTCCTTTTGCACCCACTACTGTATTACCTTTCACATATAACTCCAGGCCGCAGCCGGTTCCACAGTAGGGACAGACAGTTTTTACACGCTTCAGTTCCCAGGGGCGTCCTTTACCAATACCATGCTTCGGTGTTAAAGCTCCTACCGGGCAGGCATCAACACACATACCGCAGAATACACAGGATGAATTCTCCAGTGGATCATCAAACGCCGCTGTGACCTTGGAATCAAAACCTCTGTTCATAAATTCAACGGCTCCGGCCCCATTGATCTCATGGCACGTGCGCACACAAAGACCACAGAGAATACATTTGTTCATATTCCTGATAAAGAATGGATTGGTATCGTCAAGCTCATAATCCTTTTTATCTCCGTGATAATCACTTTCTGAAATACCATATTGATAACAATAGTCCTGCAAGCGGCAGGCACCGGTTTTCTCACAGGTAAGGCAATCCAGAGGGTGGTTGGCTATCAAAAGATTTAAATTTTCTTTGCGGGCCGCAATAACCCGTTCTGATTCAGTATGCACCACCATACCATCCATTACGGGGGTACAGCAGGAAGCCATCAGGGCACGGGCCTTTTCCACTTCTACCACGCACATCCGGCAGGCACCCACCAGAGTAAGTTCCGGGTCATAGCAGAAAGTAGGAATAAAAATTCCCAGTTTTTCAGCCGCCTGTAAGATTGTAGCTTCCGGTTCTACTTCCACACTCTGACCATTTATAGTTAAAGAAACCATCTTTCTCCCTCCCTTACTCTAAGTTATTTTGTTTTTACAGCGTCCTTCTTGCACTTATCAAAACAGGCCCCACAACTTATACATTTTGCTTCATCTATAACATGCGGTTCCTTCTTTTCGCCGGTTATTGCCTCAGCAGGACAGGCTTTGATACAGGCACGACAGCCGATGCACAGTTCCGCATCGATATAATAAGTGAGCAGATCCTTGCACTGCCCGGCCGGGCAGCGGCGATCAAAGATATGAGCTTCATATTCATCCCGGAAATATCGCAGCGTAGTGAGTACCGGGTTAGGTGCAGTCTGGCCCAGGCCGCAAAGTGAGCTGTCCTTGACAGATACCGCCAGTTTTTCCAGGCGGGGAATATCTTCCGGCTCACCTTTCCCCTGGGTAATGCGCAGCAGGATCTCCAGCATACGCTTCGTCCCTTCCCTGCAGGGTGTACATTTACCACAGGATTCGTTCTGAGTAAAAGAAAGAAAATAGCGGGCCAGGTCCACCATACAGGTTTCTTCGTCCATAACAACCATTCCACCGGAACCCATCATGGCCCCTTTGGCCGTTAGGGAATCAAAATCAATTGGCAGATCCAGCAGTTCTTCAGGAATACACCCTCCTGAAGGACCTCCGATCTGTACTGCTTTATATTTTTTACCGTTCCTGATACCGCCGCCGATATCATATACAATCTCCCTCAGGCTAATACCCATGGGGACTTCACAAAGGCCCGTATTGTTTATTTTACCTGTAAGGGCGAATATTTTTGTTCCCTTGCTGCCCTCAGTACCTATAGAACTGTACCAGTCAGCCCCCTTACGCAGGATCAAAGGAACATTGGCAAGGGTTTCCACGTTGTTAATACACGTGGGCTTGCCCCAGAGTCCTTTAACGGCAGGAAAAGGCGGCCGGGGACGGGGCAAGCCCCTTTCACCCTCTATAGAAGCCAGCAGAGCGGTTTCTTCACCGCAGACAAAGGCTCCCGCGCCTTCTTTAATATTGATCTTAAAATCAATTCCCGAATTGAAAATGTTCTTGCCTAAAAGTCCATATTCTTCGGCCTGGGCAATGGCTGTCCTCAGGCGTTTTATAGCAAGGGGATACTCTGCCCGTACATAAATATAGGCTTCATCACTGCCGATAGCCCTGCCGCCAATTACGAGCCCCTCCAGCACAGCATGAGGATCGCCTTCCAACACACTACGGTCCATAAATGCCCCCGGGTCTCCCTCGTCAGCATTACATACCATATATTTTTTATCATTCTGGCTGCGGTAGGCAAATTCCCACTTCATACCCGTAGGAAAGCCTGCACCTCCGCGTCCTCGCAAACCGGAGCTTTTTACCGCATTGACAACCTCTATGGGTTCCATCTCTAAAGCCTTTTTCATGCCCGAATAACCACCGCGAATAATATATTCATCAATATTTTCCGGGTCTATTACTCCGCAGTTGCGCAAAACCAACCTCATTTGCTTGCTGTAGAAAGGAATCTCTTCATGGGAAATAACCCTTTTATCAGTGGTGGGATCTTTGTAGAGGAGCCTCTCCACAATATTACCCTTCACAAGATATTCCTCTACCAGTTCCGGCATATCTTCTGCCGTTACTTCACAATAAAAAATATCCTCAGGGTAAACTATAAAAAGAGGACCTTTTTCACAAAACCCGTGACATCCCGACATAATTATGCGCACTTTATCCTGCAGATTGTGCTTTTTTAGTTCTTCGATCAGTGCCTCTTCAACATCGAGGGCTCCCGAGGAAATGCAGCCTGTTCCGGCACAGATGAGAATATGTTTTTCGTACAATTCTTTTCCTCCTTCCACTTAGCTTACTTTTAATGTTTCAGATAACCGGGACTGTGAGCAAGCTTCTTCACAATTGCCTTACGCCTGGCAGAACATTCTTCGCTGTCATGGCACAAGGGGCCAGAAAGACAGCACTCTATAAACTGTTCACAGGGCTTTTCTTTGCTGTTAAAACAATCCTTGCAGCAGGGTTCAATAAATCTATTCATAAGCTTCTTCTCCCCTTTCCTCAGCACAGGACTTAATAATCCTTCAAAATTCCTTTTACTTTATCCGTGGTAAGTTTGCCATAAGTCTTGTCGTTGATCATCATGACCGGGGCAAGGCCGCAGGCACCAATGCAGGCTACTTCTTCATAAGTAAACTTCAAATCTTCAGTTGTCTGTCCTACGCCGACACCCAGAAGCTCCTGCATCCTATCGGCTACTTTGGATACCCCCCTGACGTGGCAGGCAGTACCGCGGCAAACTCTGACGATATATTTGCCCCGCGGGTGAAGGTGAAACTGGGCATAAAAAGTGGCTACTCCAAAAATCCTGCTCACGGGAATACGCAGCCTTTTTGCTGTATACTCCATTGCAGGACGCGGCAGGTATCCGAATTCAGACTGAATTGCTTGCAGGATGGGGACCATTGCTCCTTTTTTCCCCAGGAATCCCTGCAACAACGACTCTAACCTGTCATATTCAAAACTTTCCTCTACCTTTGCTGCCGTCTCATGACACTCACACAAACCCATAACCTCCTTTTAAAGCTTTCTTTTTAACTTTTTGTAAATAGAAAAACCTATTAAATATTCTCTTTTGAAAAGCCGAAATCCTCTTTTTCTCAAACCTTAATTGACAAAAAGTATCGTGCCTTCAGATTATTACTCTTCTTTACATGGACCCACATGGACATGCACGGACAAAATTTCCTCTCTTCTGACACACAGCTTTTCCTCCAGTTCATGAGCTACATTATGTCCCTCTTCCACACTTAAAAAACCTTTTACACCGATTTCCAGATCAACAAGCAAACAGGGTCCGCTGCTGCGGACACGAATATTGTGGACTTCTTTTACACTTGTTACCTCCAGGGCAACAGAGGTGATCTCCTCCAGTATTTCGGAAGAACACATGCCGTCCATCAATTCATTGCCCGCATCCCTCATGATATTCATGCCCATATAGACAATCAGAGCAGAAACCAGGACGCCGGCAAGTGGATCCATATAGTATAAAAAAGGATAACCCAGGTAGGATCCCAGCCTGGCACCGGCTATACCCAAAAAAGCCGCCAGCGATGAAAGGACGTCACCCCGGTAATCCCAGGCATTTGCAATTAAGGCACGGGAATTAACCTTCTTACCCAGATTAAAAATGTAGCGAAAAAGCCCTTCCTTAACAGCAATGCTAACAACTGCGGCAGTCAGTGCGAAACTTGCCGGGGGCTCTGTAATCGGGGTTCTTAGGGAAAAGAGGGATGAAAAAGCCAGGTATGCTCCTGTAAAAATAATCAAAAGGCCCACAATATTTTGGGCCAGTGTTTCAGCTTTGCCATGTCCGTAAGGATGGTCTTCATCGGCCGGTTTATAAGCGGTCCTCAGTCCCAGCAAAACAACTATATTAACCATCAAATCGCCCGCGGAATTAAAGGCATCAGCGATCATTGCCTGGCTTCGGCTGAAGTATCCAACCGCACCCTTAAAAAGGGCAAGTAATAAGTTCAAGAACATGCTTAAGAAAATGGCACGTTTTCCCTGCTTGTAACGTTGTGACGCTGCCCCTGTCCGATTCAATTTAATCTATCCCCCGGTCTGCATCAGATTTCAAATATTTCGTAACTCCGGTTCCCAAGTCCAATCTCTTCGGCATGGCGCAGCTGTACTGTATAATCCAGGCCTGGATACACACCATGAAACTTGTCCTCACCCGGTGAAAAATTTCCTTTAAGCTTGGAATCAAAGATGCCCTGCTGCCTGTTGATCAGGTCAATGGATGCCTGATCGATGGCTACAGGGTCAAAAGAAGCCAGTATTCCTATATCCGGAACGATAAAACTGTCACTCCAGCTGTGGCAGTCGCAGTGGGGAGTAATATCCATAAGAAAGTTAAAAAAACATACCTTATCTTTTTTGTCCTGGACCGCTCCCAGAGCAAATTCAGCCATTTTTTCCTGAAGAAGCACCCCATCGCTGCTCCCGTTAATCCTGATAGCATTATGCGGGCATGCTGTAACACACTCTCCACAACCGATGCATAAGTCATCTCTAATAAATGCAGTACCTTCCTGAAGAGAAATACACTGAACTGGACAGTGTTCTAAACAAGCTCCATCTCCTTTGCATCTATTAATTATAACCTCAGGACTGATCGAAGCATGCATCATATGCTTCCCTGCCCTGCTGCTGCATCCCATGCTCAGATTTTTTATGGCGCCACCCATACCGACTATATTGTGCCCCTTCACATGAGTGAGCACTACCATACTGTCGGCATCTAAGATGCCCTCCGCTATCTTCACGCTTTGGAAATGCTTTCCTGAAACGGACACTTCTCTTGAACTGTGCCCTTTGAGCCCATCAGCAATAATAATCGGCGCCCCAATAGTTGCATAACTAAAACCATGAAGCATGGCAATTCTAAGATGGTCAACAGCGTTATGACGAGCTTCCACATAAAGAGTATTTGTATCTGTTAAAAAAGGTTTAGCTTTCAATCCATAAAGCTTGTCCACTACTGTCCGGACAAAAACGGGGTTAAGATAGGTTGTCAATCCCCTCTCCCCAAAATGGAGCTTTACAGCGACAAAATCTCCTTTTTTTGTTATCCTGTTAAGTTCAACTTCGTCAATAAGTTTTTCTAATTTAACCTGCAAACTTTTACGCGGAGAAGTTGCCCTTCTCCCTGTAAAAAACACTTTACTGCCAGCCATAGAACCTCCACATAAGTTTAGTAGGCCCGTGCAAAGTAGACCATCTTACTGTGTTGTTTGCCGCAAAAACAGCAGAGACCTGTTTCTTGATCCCCTTCTGGAAATGGAATACAGCGAATTGTAGCTTTTGTCTCATTCTTAATTTCTTCTTCACAGCGCCCTTCTCCACACCAGAAAGCGCGGACAAAACCTCTTTTCTCCTGGATCGTTTCTTTTAACTGGTCATAGCTGTCCACTCGACTGGTGTTTTTTTCCCTGAAATCCCGGGCCTGCCTGAAAAGGTTTTCCTGGATATCAACAAGTAGTGAAGGCAAAAGTAGAGGCAGTTCGCCATCAGCGATAAACATTTTTTCCCCCGTATCACGCCGCACAGCGGATACCCCTCCCTGTTCAAGATCCCTGGGTCCCACTTCCAGTCGCAGGGGAACACCTTTCATCTCCCATTCATTAAACTTCCAACCGGGTGAATATTCTTCACGATCATCCATTTCGATACGTAAAGTATCTCCGAAATCGCTAAGAAGGTTTCGGGCTCTATCTAATACTTCTTCTTTTTTCTTCTTAGTTATAATTGGGACAACCATAACCTGAATAGGTGCTATCTGCGGCGGGAGTCTTAGGCCACGGTCATCACCATGAACCATAATGACAGCGCCGATAAGCCTTGTAGAAACACCCCATGATGTCTGCCAGGCAAATTTGAGCTGCTTATCCTTATCCAGAAACTGTATATCAAAAACCTTGGCAAAGTGCTGTCCCAAATTATGGGAAGTTCCTGCCTGCAGAGCTTTTCCGTCTGCCATGAGGGCTTCAATGGAATACGTGCGCAGGGCTCCGGCGAACTTTTCCTTCTCCGTTTTTAACCCGCTAATCACGGGGACTGCCAGCTCATTTTCCACAAAATCCTTATAGACACCGAGCATTTTTAATGTTTCTTCTTCAGCTTCTTCATCCGTGCTGTGCACAGTATGGCCTTCCTGCCAGAGGAATTCAGACGTGCGCAGGAAAGGACGGGTGTTTTTCTCCCATCTGACCACGTTGCACCACTGATTAATGAGGACGGGAAGATCCCTCCATGACTGTATCCATTTAGCATACATGCTGCAGATAATTGCTTCAGAAGTTGGCCTTACCACTAAGCGCTCAGCAAGCTTCTCGTTTCCACCATGGGTAACCATAGCCACCTCAGGCGCAAATCCTTCCACATGTTCGGCTTCTTTCTGCAACAATGATTCGGGTATGAAAAGCGGGAAATAAGCATTCTTATGTCCCGTGGCTTTAATGCGTTTATCCAGGAGCCGCTGCATATTTTCCCAGATCGCGTACCCATAAGGCCGAATAGCCATGCATCCTTTTACCGGAGCATAATCCATCAATTCAGTTTTTAAAACCAGATCAAGATACCACTGGGAAAAATCTTCCGATCGTGGTGTGACTTCTTTTACAAATTCTTTATCGTTTACGCCCAACTTTTGCACGAACTCCTTTCCTTAAAGTGCGAGCCAGGGGGGATAGGTTACTTACGGAAAATGGAGAAAATAGCGCTTTTGCCGCTTTGCAGAGCTATTTTGAGAAAACTTTTATGTCTTGAAAAAAGCTTGTCAAAAGCATCCACGGCAAAATCCAGCTGCTCATAGGTTACGTTAAGAGGCGGTTCCAGCCTCAACACATTCGGGTTGTTCAAAGTAAAGAGAGTCAGTACCCCGTAATTTGTCTGCAACTCTCCCCCGATCATGGAAGAGAGAAATTCATTGGAAAGCTTTTTAAAAGACCCTGCCGATAGAAAGTCCAACAAGCCTTCTCCTTCGGCCAGTTCCATGCCCACTAAGAGTCCTCTGCCCCTGACTTCCTTGATAATACTATACTTTTCCTGCAAGACCTTAAGCTTATTTAAAAAATAGGGGCCCTTTTCAGCCGCCTGCCGGGCAAGGTTTTCCCTGACTATAGTATCCACAGCAGCAATGGCTGCAGCAGCGCTGCGGTTGTTGCCTCCAAAAGTGGAAGTAAGCATCGTAGACCTGTCTATACTGCTTCCATAAGCCTTTTTCATAATTGATGCCGTCGTAATATAAGCACCAATCGGCACAACCCCGCCCCCAAGGGACTTTGCAAGCAGCATTACATCAGGCACAATGCCCTCTTGCTCACAGGCAAAGAGAGTTCCTGTTCTGCCAAATCCTGTCTGAATTTCGTCCAAAATTAAAAGGGTATTATAGCTGCTGCAGAGGCGACGAACTTCTTTAAAGTACCCCTCTGGAGGCGTTATAACACCACCTTCTCCTAAAATTGGCTCCACAATAAAGGCTGCTGCATCATGTTCCTTCAAAGCCTTTTCCAGGGCTTCCGGATCGCCAAACGGGATTGGCACACAGCCGGGTACAAGTGGTTCAAAAGGTTCCTGGTACTTTTTCTTGCCGGTTACAGAGAGGGAACCCATGGTTTTACCGTGAAAACCACCCAGGCAGTAGATGAATTCTTTTTTGCCGGTATAGATGCGCGCCAGCTTGAGGGCAGCTTCAACAGCTTCCGTCCCGGAGCTGCCAAACCAGCAGTTTTGCAGGTCTCCCGGAGTAATTTGGGCAAGATTGTAGGCCAGCACAGCAGCAAACTTGGCCAGAGCCGACTGAAGCATCACCGGAACAGTATCCACCTTGCGAAGAGCTTCTAAAACAGCAGGATGATTGTGGCCAAGGTTTAATGAGCCGTACCCCCCCACAAAATCCAGATACTCATTGCCCGCATCGTCCCAGACTTTGCATCCTTCAGCCTTAACAAAATTGGCATCTATACCAACTAAGGCTGACAGGGTCGCCCTACCCTGATTAACATGATTTTTATAAATATCCAGGATCTCTTTACGGTTGAGCTTTAACGCATCATCAACTGTTAATAGTTTGTTTTTTTCGCTCACCTAAATCACCCCCACTGATAAATAATAAAAATAATTTTACTCCACGTAAAAGTTTACACCGATTACGCCTGGGCCTGTAACGCATCCAATAGCGGGAGTGAGTTCCTGGATGAAAATTTCTTTGCATTTGTATAATTTAGAGATGGACTTAACTAATTTTTCTGCCTCTTCACTTTCTGCAGCATGAACAACAGCTATATGCAGTCCTTTCTGCCCTGAAGCCATTGCCCCTTCAATTTTCTTTAAAAAATATTTGATTCCCTGCTCGCGGGATTTTACCCTTGCAATGGAATGAATTGTACCATCTTCACTATTAATCGTAATAATTGGTTTTATATTACATAGAGCACGTAAGTAAGCAGAAAATTTTCCCAGGCGTTTACAGCGAACCAGGTAATGGAGCATTCCTACAAGCCCGTAAAAATTAACCTTGGTCCTAAGATTCCAGACTCTTTCCACTACATCAGTGATAACAAGTCCCTCTTCCGCAGCTTTTACTGCTTCCAAAACCATAAAACCCTGGCTCATTGTTGAAGTACGGCTGTCAATAACAACAACTGGAAAGGGGCGAATCAGATCCCTTGCCTCACAGGCTGCGCTATAGGACTGGGTCATACTGCTGCTGGAAAGAATGCAAACAGCACCTTCATAACCTTCATTCCTGACAGTTTCAAAGATTTCCAAAAATTCTCCCGAATCAGGGGGCTCAACGCTTGGAATATCCTCTGTTTTTTCCAAAAGACGGTAAAAATCCCCTGCCGTTAGATCCACGCCATCACGGAAAGTTTGACGGCCTATGGAAATTTTTAAAGGAATTACTTTAATATTTCTTTCCTCCACAATTTTGGAATCAAGATTAGCAACGCTGTCTGTAATAATACCGATTTTTCTCATAAACTATAACCTCCTCACTCCAGACAATTTCTGCATGTATATCATAGCCCCTTGAATGCAAATTGTAAAGACTTTCACAGACATTATTGCTTAAAGGGATTAATGATAGAAACTGCAGACAGATCCTCATCTAAATGTTCAAAAAGGCGCTTTTGTAAATCATCCAAAGTTATCTTCTCAAGGACATCCAGTATATCAAAGAATTCTATTTTGCGGAAACGATAGGCCAGATAGTTGTTGGCGATAAATTCAAGAGAATTAAAACTGCGCAGGAATTCCCCTCTCATTTTGCGCTTATGCCTTTCGAAGCTTTCCTTCCTGAGACCTTCTTTTTTAAAGTTCCTGATTCCTGAGAGCAGCTCTTGATGCAGTTTTTCAGGATCATTTGTCTCGCCTCCCATCAAAGTATAACCGTAGGAGGTTTCAGCCGTATAACCTGCATCAAACCGTTCATCAATCAGGCCTTCCTCGTAAAGGTGGGTAAATAGCTGTTCGCTCCTGCCAAAAATCATCTCTAAAAGAAGCTCTGTGGCCAGCTCTCTGGCCAGAAGCTCCCTGCCTTCCAGAAAAGAATACGTATCTTTAAACCCCATATTAAAGATCGGTTGAGAAACAGCAAGTTCCTGCACAACTTTTTTCTCATTTACAGCAGCCTTTTCTCTGGGATAAACACGGCCCATATTTTCAAAAGGCGGGAAAGTACGATTTGAAAGGCTCTCCGTTACCTGTTCATAGATGTTGGATGGCTCAACATTCCCGATCACAAAAATAGCCATATTTCCGGGGTGGTAAAAAGTATGATAACATTTATAGAGGATATCCTTTGTAATCATACTGATGCTCTCGGAGGTGCCGGCAATATCATTGCGTACAGGGTGATCTTTGAAAAGAGCCGCTAAAAGATTGAAGAAAACACGCCAGTCCGGATTATCCTGGTACATATTGATTTCCTGCTGGATAATCCCCTGTTCCTTGGAGACACTTTCTTCAGTAAAATAGGGGCTTTGCACAAACTCTAACAGCAGTTTAAAGTTTTCATCAAAAAAATCCGTGCAGGAAAAAAGATAAGTGGTTAGGGTAAAACTGGTGAAAGCATTGGGAGATGCTCCATATTCAGCAAAACGATCAAAGACGTTCCCCTTTTCATCATCAAAGAGCTTATGTTCCAGAAAATGGGCCACACCATCGGGAAGCGTTATTTTCTCTCCCCCGTTTCCTGCAACCCTAAAGGTATTATCTATAGAGCCGAAACGAGTGGAAAATATGGCGTACTTTTTATTGTATTCTTTCTTGGGCAGGACATAGAGTTCCGGTCCGCCTTCTATGGGCATGAAATATACTTTTTCCTTTAAGGTCTCGTTTTCTTTTATTTGCCATTGCATTTAACTCTGCTCGCCCCCTTCTCCGTCTCTTGAGTGGAGAAAATATATTGTATCAAGGAAAACCTTATTGGATGCTTCCACAACATCATCTTTTTTTATTCCTTCAATTTTATTAATGAAATAGTCAACTCCTTCTTCTCTGCCGCCGATCACTCCGTCCAGAAAAAAATTCACCAGGCTGTAAGGGCTGTCTCCCAAAACATTATACTGGTTTATAAGACCCCTTTTTGTGTTTTCCATCTCTTCGCTGCTTATGTTTCCCTGTTTGATGAGCTCCACCTGTTCCTGAATAATTTCCAGGGCCTGCTGGTAATTTTCTATTTCAATACCCGAGCCAATCAGCTGAACACCTTTATGCTTTTCCAGGCGGGAAAAAGCATAATAGGCGAGGCTGGCCTTTTCTCTTACATTTTGAAAAAGCTTTGAATGTGGAAAGGCCCCTAAAATACCGTTATATAATAAGAGGCTGAAATAATCATCATCCTGGTAAGAGGTATTTGTCCTGTAACCAAGGGTGAGCTTACCCTGGTTTATAGGCAGTGCCTCCTCCCGGTAACGTACCTCCACGGGAGTATTGTAAACCTCAACAGGGGGCAGCTTGGAAGTAGTTTTCTCTCTATAGAAGTTAAAAGTATCCTCAAGGAGAGAAAATGTTTCATCGGCGTCTATTTCCCCCACCACAAAAACATCGATAGGATTTTCCCTGAGAAGGCTCTGGTAATAGCTATAAAGACTCTCCTCAGAAATAATATCGAGATCATCCACGCTCCCGTATTTAAAAACGCCGTACCTCTCATTAGGACACATTTCCTGAACACAGCGTTCTATGGCGTAACTGACTTTGTCGTTCACAAGGCCACGAATTTCCTTTGCCAGCTGCTCTTTTTCCTGCCTGACATAATCTCTTTTAAAGACCCCGTTTTCCAGAAACGGATCGCTGATCAGGTTCTTTAATAAGGTGAGTCCCTGCTTCAGTAAATTTTCCCCCGGGGCAAATTTATTATTGGCCACCTCCAGGGAAAAAGAAAGAATATGCCGCTCTCCTTTTTTAACCACATCAGCACCCAATTCAGCGCCGAAGAGTTCTTCCAGCCGTATTTTTAAATCACGAAACGAAGGGTATTCACGGGTCCCCCTCTCTAAAACTGCTGGCAACAGAGCGGTCTGAGCAGCCAGTTCTCTTTCTAAAACCTGGTTAATAAATACTGAAACAAGAACGGTCTTAAACTTAGTTGTAGGAAAAAGATGAATTCTGATATTATCCAACAACGTTTTGCTGTCCAGGGTTATCAAGGGAATACAGTCCTTTCTTTCTTCGATTTATTCACTTTCAGATAACATTTCACTATATTTCCATGTAAAAACATGGATCTCCTGCAAAAGGCAATATTTTTGTTCTCCGGGGACATTTCTCTGCAAGAGGTGTGTCCCCTTACCTTTTTCCCATCCCCATGGCGCCGCTAATTACTTTGCAGCTACGGATAGACCTCCCGTAAACAAAGCAGCAGATAGGGCAAACCACCGTATAGCATAATTGTAGCTGCCGAAACAACACCTGAATCATTCACTACAAAAGAAATAATCGTCCCAGCTATAATTCCCCCAATTGCAATTTTAAAACCGGGCTGCTCCTGGAAAATTTTCTTTGACAGTCCTACGGGGTAAAAATACAAAAAAGTTACGAGGAAAATAAAGACAAATAAGAGCCGGCTCCAGAGAGAATAACGCAGCAGTTTGATATTCATTTCTATTTTACGAAAAGCAATATTCCACAGTTCCTGTATGCCATTTCTTCCTACCAGTTCCCATGTTCTTCCCAGGTGCGAGACTGCAGTATCAGGCCTGGATACATTCAAAAAATAAAGAAGCATGCCGGTTACGCAGAAAAAAAAGATTACTAAAAAAACCTTCTGTGGAAAACGAAAAGAAAAATAATCAGACTCCCCCACCCTTATCCCTAATAACGAATACAGTGTAAAACCCTTCTGCCCTGCGAGGGCAAGCATACCGCCCAATGTTACAGCAAGAGCCGCTCCCGCTGCAATAGAGCCTCCAAAGTTAGCCCCGTAGACCGGAGAAGCCATCATATATAGAAGAAAAAATGAGAGGATTATAAATGACCACAGAAATACAGCTGCCTTGAAACGAAAAATACCCCTTTGATGAGAATGTGCTGCAGCTTTTTCACTAAAAACAAGAGAACCAAGAGCCCCACATCCCAGGATGAACGAACCGATTAGAATTCCCATATATTCATTTCCCATCCCGTAAAAACGCGCTCCACCGATGGGATCATAACCCAGAAAAGACTGGCTGTTTAAGTGGGCACCCCTGAGAAGATCAATGGTTAAAAGGCTGAAGATCAAAAGACCCATAAAAGCAAAAAGGGGAAGGGGTTTCTTGAAAACAGACAAGGCAAAGAAAGTTAACAGTACAGTAAGAACAGCGATAAATAGAGTGTTACTATGAAGAGACTCAAAAGGAAAACCTGGAAAAGCCGGTGCCAAAAGGACAGCCGGAGGAAAAAAGAGAAGTGCATAAAGTACAGGAGTTAGTATTTTTGTGGGTTTAAAATGGTATGACAATCCAGCTATTGCTGAAAAAATGACAATGATCTGCACCGTAAGATATCCTTTAATAAGACCGGGACGCTGACTGTAAATACGGGTAATGCGCTGGGAGATTAAGGAGAGTGACTCCAGGTGGTTTTCGGCAGGTACTGCCGAAAAAGGTGCACCAAAAAGAAACACAGGGGCTTCAATCCCCAGATAACTTAAAATGGAGGGGACAATATCAATATTTGTAATGACACCCGGCCGCCTGGTGGTGGGTGAAAGAAGCAGCCCCTGCGGAAAAGCGGATCCGGGATAATAGTCAATTACCGGTGTCAGACGCTGCCCCATGGCAAAAGGAGAGCTTGGAGGCGAAGGAGACAGAATGAGCAGTCTTGTACCCCCAACCAGATATGGCTTTATCCCCAGCAAAAAAATGTCCAACTCTTCCAGAGATGCTTTCAAAAGCTCACCTCTTCTTTCATTGGGCAGATGTCTCATGTAATCGTCGATACGGCCGGTATCGCCCCACTCTATAACAATAAGGGAAGCCTTTTCCAAAAAGGTCTCAAATGCCTTTAGGTAGGCAAGAGAGTCGACGGCAACACCAAAGGGGAAGTCATCTCTATCCTTCATGAGAGCGGAACTTACATCCCCATAAGCAACGGACCCTTCTCTATTCATGGCAATAGTAACAACCTGCCTGTTTTGAGTATCGCCGTCAGCATTGCCCAGGACTGCAGCGCTCAAGCCGCTTAATCTGAGGGCTTCTCCAAGGGTTCCAACCATGAAAGGATAGGGACGCTGCTCATTCAGGCGCTGCAGGACGCCGGAATATAGATGCAGCACTTCCCCCGGCGGCACTTCATCCCTGCCCGTATGGCGCAGGTAAAGAGATTCTACGGTTTCCTTTTGCAGATCATCGTCCCTGTTATATGCTCTGCGGGAAGCCCAGTTTCCCAGGAGGCGGGCACCGGAACCAATCGTTGGATATCCGCTTTCAGTCCCGGCAGAACCAGCGGTATTAACATTCATAAGCGCCACACCGCTGTCTTCCATCATAGATAATAAACCCGGGCCCGCAAACGAAAGCAGGTCCTGAAAAGTAACTCTATCCAGGGTAATGAGGATCACTCTTGGCCTTTCACTTGCAAAGGTATTTTCGAGCTCCTGCTGCCCGATAATAGGGATACCCTCCCCTTCGCCCTGGAAATATATCCATCCAAAAAGGATCAAGAGCAACATAAACGCTATTAATGTCACGATGGTTTTGTATTCTTTAATGAACAATACCAGCTTGTTGATTTGTTTACCTATGGGTAACAGCACTTTTTGTTTTCCCCTTTAATATTTCTTCATAAACCTTTTCCGTTTCATTTAACATGGTCTCCTCCGAAAAACGGAGACGTATTTCTTTGGATGCTTCCTGGCCCAGAATTTTTCTGCTCTGCGGTTCTTCAACCAGACAGGAAATGGCTTTTGCCAGTGAGACAACATCCTCTGCAGGAACCAGAATCCCCGTTTTGCCATGCTCTACAATTTCAGGAA
Organism: Bacillota bacterium; assembly: GCA_030656575.1. Classification (GTDB taxonomy): domain Bacteria; phylum Bacillota; class Dethiobacteria; order DTU022; family UBA8154; genus JAUSPO01. The sequence continues at coordinate 22,867 of JAUSPO010000185.1, read as the reverse complement.
TACCTCCAACTGCACTCGCTACCCGCGGCAGGCCCACAGACCCGGCCTCCAGCAGGGAAATAGAAAGACCTTCAGTGCGGGAAGCTAAAACAAAAATATCCAAACAGGAAAGAAAAGCAGGTATCTGCCTGATATCGCCCAGGAAATAAATTCTATCTTCCATACCCATAAGATCACGAAGGGATTCAAGTTTGTCCCTTTCAGGCCCTTCCCCGGCGATGAAAAAGCGCAGATCGGGATATTGGGACGACAGCCTGGCCGCTGCCCTGATAAATAAATCCACCCCCTTGTGGAAGATGAGCCTTGCAGTAGTCCCTATCTTCAGACCCGGATATGCCCTCAGCATTTCCCATTCAAATTTTCCCTTTTCTCCAAGACCCTGCCTGTTATGCATATTTGCTGTGAATTCGCTGCAGTTAATTCCGTTATATATTTTTACTATCTTTTCCGGATTAATACCCCACCCCATAAGTTCCCGCCTTAATGCGTCTGAAACAGCTATATATCTGGATACAAGGGGATCCAGTCCCTTGATAACACGGTAAAAATAACTTTCCGGCACAATGCTTTTTGCAGGATAGAGAAGGGAATTGTGTACGGTCATTATTACGGGACATCCGCAAACCTTTGCGGCAGGTAAAGTCACAATACCTGCTTTATATCCATGGACATGGAGCAGGTCAATTTTTTCATCCCTGCAAATCCTGGCCAGCCGCAGTAAAACGCCAATATCTCTGAAAGGTGCTGCGTGACCGGGTAGTGGTAATTTAATATAGTTCACAGCATTACCATTTTCATTAACCGGGGTTAACATAGCTGAAGGCGCAGCAATAGAAACGTCCCACTGCCCGGAAAAGTGGGCTAAAAGAGTACGCAGGTGTTTTGTCATTCCTCCGACTTGAGGCCTTGCTACATAAAGCAATCTTTTCCTGATCATACAATTTATAATTTCCTGAAGAAGACATTTTTATCCTCCCCTTGCCACTCTCCGCGCGAGATGAATGCCGAAATAAATCATTCAGACTTGGGCAGAAATGCAGGTGAAACAGGTTCATTAGTTTGACTTTTCTCCGGGAAGGTGCTATCATAAAACTAGCGTAAAAGTATCTAATGTCGGATATAATTGCGCGCCCGTGGTGAAAGGGATATCACGCAGGCCTCCGGAGCCTGAAGTCGGGGTTCGAATCCCTGCGGGCGTACCAGAAAACCAACAAGCGACCCTTTCAAAAGGGTCGCTTTTTACTTATTATATTTTTTCTAATTAAAAGGATATAGGAGACTGCAAAAATGCTTATTGCTGCAATCCAGATCAATGCCGGACAGGACGAAGAATCTAACATAAAAAAATCTTTTAAATATCTTGATGAAGCGGCTGGCGCAGGGGCAAAACTTGTGTCCCTGCCCGAATGCTTCCATTTTATGGGCCCAGATGACCAAAAACAGGATCACTTTCATGCCTTGGATAGCCCCCTGATCAAGGCCCTCAGCGCAAAAGCCGCTGAGCACGGGATCTACCTTCTGGGAGGCAGCATTCTGCAGTCTTCGTCAAAGAAGGGTTTGTGCTCCAACACCTCGACTCTTTTCGGTCCTGATGGGTCTACCCTGGCCCACTACAACAAGATACACCTTTTTGACGTGAATATTCCCGGCAGCGTTGTCTCCCAGGAATCTAAAGTAATTATACCCGGAAAAGAGAGCGTCGTTGTGGATACACCCCACGGTAAATGGGGAATGACCATCTGCTACGACCTTCGCTTTCCCGAGCTTTACCGGAAACTGACCCTGCAAGGTGCTGAGCTTATCTTTGTTACTTCCGCATTTGCCCTGCATACGGGAAAAGACCACTGGGAACCTCTGCTACGAGCGAGGGCCATTGAAAATCAGGTATATATTGTGGCACCCAATCAGACAGGCTATCATTTTCCCGAATTCACCACATACGGGAACTCAATGATTATCGATCCCTGGGGAAATATTATCGCCCGGGGTAATGAAGGGGAAGGAATAATCCTGGGAGAGTACGATAGAAAGCACCTGGCCAGGGTAAGGCAAAAACTGCCCAGCCTGGAGCACCGAGTCGGGGAAATCTATAACTTGTAAAAAATATATTGTGACATAATAATTGTTACAACAGTGACAGGAGACTAAAAGTATGGCAAAAATTGAATTAATCGCAACAACCACCTTTGGGCTTGAAGCCGTAGTGAAAAGAGAAGTACAAAACCTTGGGTATACAGACATTACGGTTGCCGATGGAAAAGTAACTTTTACTGCCGATGAAAAAGCCATCGCCAGAGCCAATCTCTGGCTGAGATCAGCAGATCGGCTGCTCTTGAAAATTGGGGAATTCAACGCCTTTACCTTCGATGAGCTGTTCGAAAGAACAAAAGCGCTGCCCTGGGGCAACTGGATCACACGGGACGCTAAATTTGATGTAAACGGTAAATCTGTAAAATCACAGCTATTCAGCATTTCAGACTGCCAGGCAATCGTAAAAAAAGCAGTCGTTGAAAAACTTAAACAAAAGTACATGACCGATTGGTTTGAAGAGACAGGACCTGAATCCACTATCCAGGTCGCCCTGCTTCATAATACTGCTACCCTGACGATAGATACCAGCGGAGTTGGCTTACATAAAAGAGGTTACCGGCAGGCGGCAGGCGAGGCTCCTCTCAAGGAAACACTGGCTGCAGCCCTAGTGCAGTTAAGTTACTGGAGGAAAGAACGGATTTTATTGGACCCCTTCTGCGGCTCAGGGACGATCCCTATAGAGGCAGCCATGATCGGTCGAAATATTGCCCCGGGGTTAAACCGGAAGTTTGCCTCTGAAAAATGGCCCATGATTGAAAAAAACCTCTGGAAGGAAGCAAGAATTGAAGCCTTCAATGCTATTGACCAAGATACACCGATCAAAATTTTTGCATCTGACAAGGACGAAAAGGTCATAGAAGTCGCAAAAGAAAACGCCGCACAGGCGGGCGTCGATGACTGCATTAAATTTTCGGTGAAGCCCTTTTCGCAGGTTAAGATAAAGGAAAAGTATGGAGTCGTAATCACCAATCCACCATATGGTGAACGACTGGGCAGCCAGGAAGAGATTGCCGAGCTGTACCAGACCATGGGAAAAACGTTTAAGGAAGAACCCACATGGTCTGTTTACGTAATTACCCCATACGAAAAGTTTGAAAACGTATACAGGAAAAAAGCTAACCGTAAAAGAAAGCTCTATAACGGAAACATCAAGGTTGATTTTTATCAGTACTACGGGGAAAGACCGCCCAAGGAGCAGTCGTTCTAATATTTTGAAATAGCACATCCACAATCATAATAATGGGGTGAAAATGTGACAACTTTAACTATAATGATACTATTGATATTAGGAATACTGCTGCTTGTATTAGGATTTATAACTGAAAAAAGATTGTTGAAAATAATATCAATTATTCCTTTAGGTATTTCAATAGTTCAAATAATAATACTTTTGGCGATGGCTATTTAAAAAACACCTGTTTTATAGCCAATTATAAAACAAGCTTGAAGGGCAACTGTAAACTGTTTTACAATAAAGCTTGTATTTTTTCCGATATAAATTGCACATCCAACTCCCTTGTTTTTTGCATATTTTATGGTATAATAATTATACGTGCGCCTGTAGCTCAGTGGATAGAGCACCGGATTCCTAATCCGGGTGCCGCAAGTTCGATCCTTGCCAGGCGCACCATTGATTATAACGAGGTTCCCGGGGTTTATGCTCCGGGAAATTTTTTTGCTTTGTGTGCGTATAGAGTGCGGATTAAGAATTTGTGTGCCGTTGCACTCCGCAACTGCCGCCTGCATATCCGGCAGAACATGCCTATAAAAGGTAAAAAAAACAAATTTTATATAATTCATGCTTTTGATTATTTTTTTACCGGTTTTTGATCTGAGCCAGGATTTTTCCGGCTTCATTAGCCAGGTTGTCGTTCGTGGTGACGGCAAGAACCTTTTCAAAATCCTCGATGGCCAACTGCCACTTTTCAAGACTGATGTAGGCCACTCCCCGATTAAAATAAGCCGTGTCCAAGCCTGTTTTGCAGCAGGCCGATGGCCCTGATGTAGTCTTCCGCAGCCTCATGATACTGATTCATGAGTAAGCGTTAGCCCGCTGGTAGTAGGCGTCGCCGTAGCGTTTGTCCAGGGTAACTGTTTCAGTTAAATATTCTATGGAAAGAGCATAATCCTCCAGCTTGAAATAGACGAGACCCAAACGGTAATTTGTTTCAACATCACGGGGAACATGTTTAAGGTATGTTTTCCAATCAGCGATGGCAGCTTCATTTTTATTTAGGAGCTTTACTAAGTTCGTATGCCAGAACCCCTCCAGCAGCCCTATACCCACTATACAGACATCAACTTCTTCATTTCCGTATTTTCTTTTATCTAAATTACAATAACGGTGGCCATCGTAATGATCGTAATTATGTTTTACCAGGTTCCTATTTTCCATCTATCATTGCTTCCCCGTCAAAACTCTTGCTCTTTACATCGTCCTACAGAGTATTTTGTTATTGGCAACCGGAGATATTATCGTCCATGACAGCTTACAATATTTCCGTTATATCCCAATTGAAAATAGGATTAATAAATCAAACTTCTTAAAGTACTACTTTTCTTTTTAATCTCTCCGAGTCCTCACTTTTTTCGCTCGGCGGAATCTAGAAATCACCATCCTGCTAATAGTATAGTATAGCATCTTCTAACGTATTTCCTCCTATTCAATCGTTTTTCCAAAATATACATCCAAAAAACTATTGCCTTATTATAAGAATCTTAATATAATAATAATATCGAACATAGGTTTGCATGGGGTGTGGTTTAAAATTAATAGAATAATCATGCTTGCTGACATGGAATCCTTTTATGCCAGCGTGGAAGTTGCCAAAAACCCTTCCTTGCGCGGAAAACCCGTTGCTGTCTGCGGGGATCCTGAGAAACGACACGGGATCGTTCTGGCTGCGACCAAAGAAGCCAAGGCTTATGGTATTAAAACGGGTGCGCTTGCAGGAGAATGCTCAAGATTGTGTCCTGGTATAGTTTTAGTAAAACCTCACATGCAGGATTATATAGATGTTTCATTAAAGGTTACACAGATTTTTGAAAAGTTTACTGATAGGGTCTCCCCCTACTCTATTGATGAACAGTTCCTTGACATGACAGGGTGCGAGAACCTATTTGGAACTCCTGAAGAGATGGCAGGACTCATGGTTAAGAAAGTCTGGGAAGAAACAGATATTAAATGCCGTGTCGGTATCGGGGAAAATCCGCTGCAGGCAAAGATGGCCTGTGACAGGTTTGCCAAGAAAAACAAAAATGGTTTTTTTAGATTATGCCATGAGAATTACGCACAGTATACCTGGCCTCTTCAGATCAGGGATCTGTTCGGTGTGGGTTCCCGTATGGAGCATAATTTTTTTAATATGGGAGTTAGGACTATAGGACATTTAGCTTCCCTTCCCAAAGAGGATTTAAAACGCAGGTGGGGCGTTAACGGAGAGGTCTTATGGCTTAATGCTCATGGAATTGATTATTCTGTTATAGAACCTTCAGATAGCGTAAAAGATACCCGTAAAAGTGTAGGTCATTCTATCACTTTGCCCAGGGATTACAGGTCTATAGAAGAATTTCAAGTTATTTTATTAGAAATCACCGAAGAAGTCTGCCGGCGAACGAGATCCTTTGGCAAAGTAGGCTGGGTTGTGAATGTTTACTGCAAGAGCGCCGACTTTGATTCCGCAACAGGGTTTTCCAAGCAGATTAGAATGTCCGAGCCGACGGCTATGACAATGGATGTCTATTCGTACGTGCTAAAGCTGTTTTATCTTCATTGGGATCATCGGCCAGTAAGGGCTTTTGGTGTCGGACTATCGGGTCTTATTGATTTCAGGGAAATACAGCTCTCCCTGGTCAATAAGAAAGAGAGAAAAATCGCCTTGAGCAAGGCGATGGATTCCATCCGGGACCGTTATGGCATAACAAGCATCTTCAGATCGTCTTCACTTGCTCCAGGCGGGTTATTGTTTGATAGGGCCACTAAGATCGGGGGGCATGAAGCGTAATTAATTCTGTATTACTTCAGTGGTTATCTCTCATTTCTGCATTAGACTTAAGGCTAAGTATTATTAATGGCATCGTTTTTCTCCTTTCTTCTTATCTATCTGTGCCAATATCAGCAAAGTTTCCACCCAGAAGGTTCTTGCAAATGTTGTTTTCATACGTTGACGCGTCTTTCAATATTTTGATATAATATGGTTGCTAATATTGATACTGGGGAGGCGCTTGATTATGCCGAACATTAGACCAATTTCTGATTTGAGAAACAACGCCAATGATATTTCCGAATTCTGCCATAAATCAAGAGAGCCGGTTTTTATTACGAAAAACGGCGTAGGTGATATGGTTGTAATGAGTGTTGAAACCTACGAACGGATGCAGGCACTCATAATTCTGTATTCAAAGCTTGCTGAAGCGGATGAAGAAATAGCAAGCGGTGCGGAGGGAGAAGACTTTTTTGAGGTTGCAAGGCAGTTGAGGAACAGCGTTCATGGGCAAGTATAAAATCAGGATATATTCCCATGCCAAAACAGACTTAAAAGATATTGTCAGCTACCTCAATACACTGTCACCACAGACCGCAATCAAATACTACGATCTGATTGTAGAAAAAATCGGCAGCCTTGTTGAAATGCCGGAGCGGTGCCCCTTTGTAAGGGATGTGGTTCTAAAGGCTAAAGGTTACCGATACTTGATTGTAGAAAACATTTAGTGTTTTTTATTATCAAGACCGATATCGTGCAGATTCGCCGCATTATTTACATCAAGCGCAATTATGAATGGCTGTTATGAGAGAATATTTAATAAAATCTGAGCAGACACGTTTCTTAAATTTTTTTAGGTTTATGTCAACGGAATAATTTCACCAGTTGGTGATTGAAGCTTAATTCCTGTTTGATGGTTTAATTTTAGATGCCTAATAAGGTTTTCTCTCTGTAAAGTCACTATGTCCCCGTAATTTCCGTAGTGACCCAGTATTTTATCCGCTAACCCCGCTATTTTCTTCCCTGATACAGGCATAACACAAAAATCTTCAATTGATTTAGCAAAATCCGAACCATCCCTAGCCTGCTTATATTCTTCTAAAAAATAATTTCCGTTTTCATTTTTAACATAAGTAATTGCAGCAGGTACTATTCCAGCGCCATCTAAAGATACAACTTTATCATAAAAATGATAATTTGCATAATAAGTTGTAACAAATACCTTTAGCATGCTGCCTTCCTCATAATAGCTATGGATTTTGGGAGCTACCACAATAAATCCACCTCTGTAAGGGTTTATATACTTTGCTATTTCTGTATCATAAACCAGTTTTTCAATTGGATCATCACCGTCATAAACAAAATTAGGAAGTTGGGTTTCTTCGTATATTGCTAACTGAGAAAACCATGCTTGAGGAGACAGCGTTTCATCCCTTACATTGTTTCTATCTCCTAAAATTTCTTTACATAATCGCATCATGATATGCCCACGTAAATCATCATTAACCCTTACTCCTTTGCCTTTTCCTGCAGCAAAGGGGTCTTGGCCGTTTCCAAACTGTGAAAGGAGATAATTTAAAGCTTCGTCACCTAGTTTTAAAATATTTTCATATTCATTTTTATGTGCATTTATATAGTCCTGTGGATTTGAGGATTCTTTAGGAGAAGAAAGAATTGCACTTAAATTTTTCTCTATAGCCACTGAAATGGGTTCATCTACCCCACCGACATTACTAACAGAACTGTTAAAACCATTATATATTTTAAAAGTCTTAATGATCCTCTCAAATTCTTCCTCCATAGCTCTGTAACTCTCTATTTGTTCATTTGATGAAATTTGGACATCTGAGGCATGAGCCCAACCAAAATAATAATTTTCATTTTCCCCTAGATATTTAAGGTTATATATTTCCTCTCTTTCTTTTAAACTTTCTTTTGATGCTTCTTTTTTGTCATAAATTTCTATTCTTCCAACAACACCTATATTCATATCGGGAAACATCTCCTGGATCTCTTTATTATTAAAATATACAACACTTTCCTCTTCTCTAATTACAATATTTTCCGAGAAATCTTTGGGTAAGATTATAGAAAAACCATATTTATCATTCTCATAAGTAATATCCTCTATGGGGTTTGCCAGAAGTCCCAATGCTGCTGTGACCACCAGGGCAACAGCCACAACACTTACCCAAAATGCCGGCTTTTTGTAATTAAGCACATTCTTAATGCGGGATTTTACATCTCTCTCACCAAAAGCCAACGGGCTTAAAAGACCGCTCTGCTTTACAGATAGTGTAAGCAAAGAATTAGAATAGCTTTTTTTAATATCCCTGTCGGACTGCTTCATAACGCTCTCATCGCAAGACATTTCCATATCCTTTACCACCAGAAAATAACCAACCCAAATCAATGGATTAAACCAATGAAGGATAAGTGCCAGAAAGGCTACAGGCTTAATGAGATAATCCCGGCGCTTGATATGTATCTGCTCGTGCTCTAAAATATAATCCAGTTCTTTTTGGGCCAGACCTGTTGGAATATAGATTCCTGGTTTGACAAAGCCCAGGACAAACGGGATTTGAATCCGGTCAGTTTCAAAAATTTTCTCTTTGAGAAGAGTTGCAGTGGAAAGCCGATTTTTAAGTCTAAAATAAGATACTGCACTATAGCACAGAAGCAGAGCAATTCCTAACAACCAGACTGCTGCCGCAATTTCCATAACCACAGCCATAGGATTTACACTTACTGCAGAATTAACAGTTGGTAAAGAGGAATAAATTGATTGATTCACTGTGCTGTCTATGATTCCGATTTTGATAGCAGGATTTTGGGAAAAGACAATGTTATGGGGTATAACAGCAGTTTCTCTCGGTATGAGGCTTAGGGGGCTTTCAAAGGAGAAGGGGCAAAGAAGACGAAACAGCACTATTCCCCAAAGACCATAGGAGAAGCTCTTCGGTGCTTTTCTGAGCAGCAGCCGAACAATCATAACACCCAAAGCCACATAGCTTGCAGTGAGACTCATATTCAATACGGTAATAAATAAGTCGCTCATTTCGTCGCATCCTCGATCATTTTTTGAATTTCCTCCGCCTGCTGCTTAGACAGCTTTTTATCGTGCAAGAATGCAGACAAAAATGTAGGCAGAGAGCCATCAAAGGCCTTATCTAAAAGCGCCTCACTCTCATATTTCTGCACCTGTTCCCGTTTCACCAGAGCTGTAACAGTAGCATTTTCGTTCTTCAAAATACGGCGCTCGGATAGTTTTCTTATCATTGTATAAGTAGTGGACTTTTTCCAACCCAACTTTTGCATACAGACTTTCGTTAACTCAGTAGAGTTAACGGGTTCAAGCTCCCAAATAATATCCAGAAATTTATATTCCGCATCAAAAAGTTTTAATTCTTCCATTCCCTAAGTAATCCCTCCCCATGGTTTATTGCAATAAACCTCTATGTTGGTAGTTTATCCGAATAAACCTCGTTTGTCAAGTAAAAAAGAATCAACCTGGCAGGAAGGCTATGCATCTCTCCTCTGAATAGAATTAACAGACTTCTACCCCTTTTCCAAATGTCCTTTGCCTTCCCGGATCAGAATTGAAGTCCCGAATCCCTGGGAAAACTTTTGCAGCCGCAGCAGGATCTCTTCCCCTTGCTGCTCACTGGGGAAAAAGTCATACTCCCGCCCCCAGTGGAAAGATAGAACAAGGAAGTCGCAGCTTCTTTTTGCTTTGGCAATCTCTTCCGGCAGGAATTCAATATTGACCCGGGCAATCTCCTCGCGGTGGGGAAAGGAGACATACCCTTCAGGGGGGAAAACAGAATATCCCAGGAAACCGATCACGCCCCCATTGGAAGTGATATATACCGGCTGGCGGGCTTCCTCAGCGTTCACTCCCCCGCCCAGGGAGAGAATGCTGCTGCTGCCCAGAACATCCAGGGTGCTGGAAAGCCCTTCCGATCCATAATCCATGGTGTGATTGTTGGCGAGGCTTAGGATTGTGAAACCAGCATCTTTGAGAGCCGCAGCGTTCTCTAAATCACCCCTGAAAAGCAGCGTTCGATCCTTGAAAACAGCGGTCCCCCCTGCCGCCAGGGGAGACTCCAGGTTGGCGAAGGCAATATCTGCTTTGTGTAAAATATCTTTGACCCATGCATAGGAGTACTCATAACCGTGCTGTTCAAGTTGTACCCGCACCCCCCGATCCAGGAGGATATCACCGGCGGCAGCCAGGGTAATGGTGTTGTTACTGTTTGAGCGGGCAGCTGAAAATAAAAGTAATCCCAATCCGAGCAAAACCAAGATCACTGCTGCAAATACAAAACAGTAGGGGCGGATTCCATATCCGCCCGAGATTTCACATTCACCCATGGTATTTGAATAATCCCTTAACATCCCGAGCTGTAAGGATTAGCCGGAAGCGGTATTTCTTTCTCTTTGCCGCGGATAAAATTCTTTACCCATTCAGGCTGGGTCGGGGCCTTATTTTCTTTCAACATCTTCTGCCACTGCTCATCATTGAGCCGTTCCGCGGCATCAAATTCATAATAGCTGAAAGCCGCACCCCTGGTCAGGTGAAGCTGACCACCAATGGGGACGACCACATATATTTCATGAGCTGGACCTACGGCAACATGAAAATATCCACCGGCGCCGAAGGGGTTGGGGGCAATAGTGTGAATATCAGCGATAACGGCCATGTTTTTATCGGTCTCCGAAGTGATCTCAAACCAGCGAGTACCATCCCCGGCAAATGAACTGGTCAGATACTCCAACATTCCCCCATAGGTTAATAACTGGTAGTATTCTTCCGCGGTCAGCTCTTCATTGCGCAGCTGCTTGACCGAACAGTTGATGAGGAATTGGAGCAGGTCTTCAAAATGCTGCATTTTGCTTTCCAGGCTGCCGGTAATGATCTCCCGCTCCTTCAGATTTGTCCTTGAGTATTGGGTCAGCCACAACAGTTTTTCATAAACAGGAATGTTGGGCTCTACATACCCTTTCACTTGGGGAGGCTCCTCCCCGCCGCCGCATTCGGCACCGCTCTGCTTACCATAGAGGATCGTGTCATGGCGGAGCTGTGCCCAGCTTCCCGCAGCGGTACTAAGGGATTTATCCTCCCAGGCCGTGTTCGTCATAAAAGAGGGAAATCCCTCTCCAAAAGGATGCAGCAGGCTTTTGATCGTCCACAGCCAGCCGTAATACATATTGGAACGCCAGGTGGTCTCCGGCACCTGGTCAAACTTTTCTTTATACTTCTGATGCACATCCAGATATCCCGGCCATTTTTCCTGTGCTTTCAGAACTTCAAGCGCTAGTTCCAGTGCCCTATCGGAGCCCAGTACCCCCATGACATCCAAACCTGAAGGGATGGGCCGCTGCAGAGGTTCAACAAGTTCCTGGATGATTTCCGAATCGGGGATATAGCGCTGCCCCATCAAACGGAACTGCTTGCCTACCGGAGTGGTCACCGAGGTGTATTTCGCTTTTATCTTCGGCTCCGGCAGCTTTTTTGCCTCTTTATAGAGGGCATCAAGTTTTTCCGCATCATTAAGAGTGTTCAAATCAAAATCTGCGCCATACACGTTTACAATTAATTCTTTGTAGTGATAGACATTGAGGTCATCCGTATTGCCCACATAAAAAACTGTGGGGTCGTAAATGTTTTCCCAGCGTTCAATATCGGGGAGTCCCTCGTTTTCCATGAAAAGGCTGTAGGTGATCAGGAGGGCCTGCAGTGTTTGTTCTTCATTTCTAATCGTTTCTTCAAGATCTTTGTACAAGGGGAACGGGGCCTGACCGTACCACATCATTGCCCGGAAAAAGCGCTGCAGTTCCTCGCTGCGGGTATAATGACCCCGGGGCTTATACTGGCTGTAATCCAGCTCATAGGGGAAAATGGCGGAAGAAGAAAATCCACCCTCACCCCTGACCAATTGATATTCATCCTGCCCCATTTGTTTCGCGACTGCAGGCAGATCGGCTGGCAGGGGTTTTTCCAAGGCCTGCTGGGCCACTGCAAGGACAGCCATGTTCTTTTCCAGAACTCGCTTCAATTCTTCATCGGTAAGGTGGTTATAAAGAAGCAGGGACTTCTGCAGCATGCTTTCCGTCAACTCTTCCAGAATAGGCAGGAGTTTTTCACCTTCCAATGTCCGCAGGGAGTAATCGAAAAAGATATGGTAGACCTGCAGGACAGAATCCGTTGTGACAAAAGAGGGCAGTTTCATATATTCGTTATTTTCATAAATATAGAAAAGCTGCTCTTCCCGTGAAGGAACAACCACAAAACCATTACTGGCCAAGTGTTCCCTCTGTTCCGCTGTAAAGCTGCCGAATTGCTCGAGGTTAGCGATATTGGAAAGGTCTTCCTTAACCTGGTACGGCTGAACCTGAGGAGTCACCTTTATCGGAGTATAGGGCACCTCTATTGACTTCCTTTCCTGTTCATTGGTAAAAACCGCCTTTATTACCACCGGTTGCTGCTCCCCTGACTCCTTTTCACTGTCAGTTCCGGTCAGAGTTTTTTTATTCCCACACCCTGACAGTATCACAATAAATATAAGCATACTGATGAAGGCAATTGACAAAAACCTCATCCAAACCCTGTTACTGTTCACTCATTTTCTTCCTCCTTAGTTTCCCGGGGAAACCGTTAATTGGGTTCCATCAAAGTAAAAAGACTTCTGATTAGTTTTACGGCCTGTTTTCACCTGGGCCTGAACAAGGGGAGTATCATCATCCCAACTTATATAAATGGAATGGATATCAGCAAAAGAAGGGGATTCCCCCAACCCTTCAAAGCCAAAACCTTTCCAGGAATAGACATGCAGCACCTTTTCCCCGCTTTCCAGCAGTTCGATAGCGATCAGTTCTTCCCTGCCGTTACCATCCAGATCAGCAAATACATAATCTTCAAAAGGACGTGAAAGCCGGGAACCCAACCATTTAGGCACAAGTTCATGGTTGTGCCATTCATAAAGAAAGGGTCTTTTAGCCAAAACCTGGTGAAAGGGGGATTCTTTATAAACCCCAAGGGAGATCTCTTTCCTGTCGTCCCCATCCACATCGGCGGTCTGTACCTTCCAGGGATTGAGCAATGGGAAAGACTGGCGATATATCTCCCGGAACCCGTCATCAAAATCAAGTATCACCAGGGAATCTCCGAAGGCAGCTCCTCTTTCACCACTAATAAAGAGGAGTTTATCGTTCCCGTCATTGTCCAGGTCGGAGATGCAGGTGCTAAGGAGTGAACTGCTTTCACCGGATGGTGAATATCTATCCAGGATATTACCCTCCGGGGACAAAAGAATGAATGATTGCTCTTTCAGGTACAGATAAAAATTGTCTTTCCCCTGGCAAATGGTTTGCAGGCTTCCTCCAGCCTTCCGGGAAAAATCCAGAAGCCGTACTGATTTTAAGCTTTCCGCCGTTCCCAAAAAATTGCACCCTAATATTGTCCCGCTGAAAATAGTTACTCCCTTATTGCCGGGTATTGTAATTAAAGAGATGTTGTCCTTTACACTGGCAAGCATAAAACAAATCACAATGAGCACAATTAAAAAAACTACCAGTTTTTTTTGAAAAATAAAATACTCACCTTCCTCTCTTGCCGGAAAAAAACAGCCTATAATCTTTCCACATTCTTACCAAACCAGATGATCATACCACAATTTGTGCATATAAGTAGTGTTGCAGACTTGTTAAGCCAGTCCAGATTTAAAAAAGTAGCCACGGCTGTGTTGAGCTGTGCTTCTCCTTTGTCAAAGGTATTATTATTGCAGTGGGAACAGGAAATATCAATACCCCCAGCCTTGTACCTTCCTGGACCATAAGGCCCCGCAGCTGCTTTTGCCCCTCTTTTAACTTTTAACTGCTCTAAAGAAACCGGCCTTAATTATCCTCCATTCGTAAGACTGAAATGGTTTTTACTTTTATTAAACAAAAAAAAAGGGGGCTTGAGATAGGCTCCCTTTATTAGACGATAAAACCTGCCATATGGTTTTAGTTTATAAAATTATTTACGATTCTTAATAATATCGATCACTTTCTGCGGATTCCTGGTGGAAAAAACAAACTCCCTGTACCAACCTCTATTTAACATCAGTACCACCCGGTCGCCTTCTATAATATTATAGACCACCCTCCATTTTCCTTTTACTCTACCCAATCGTATACCCCATCCACCGTACATGACAGCAGAAGTCTTATCTAAATAGCACCCTTCAATACTTTCCCAGGGAATTATATGTTTTATAATTCCATAACCAACAAGAACTCCACGAGGGTTAATTGTAATGCTCAGCCTGCTGAAATTTACGGCAGCAGCTAAAAAGATAAGGATCATAATAACTAAAAAACCATTTGATGCCGGGTTGGTTCCCAGGGGACCCACTAAAATTTGGTAAATGAACGTAAAAAGAAGGCCGCCAATAACAAGAACAAATATTCCTGCCGTAAATTTGGAAAAATTGCTCTCTTTATAAAGATAATTTGACATTTTTTTACCTCCATGAATCGACTTTCCTATAATTACAGGAGCCCTTTTAAAAATTTCTCTCTCAGTTGAGGCTCGAATTTTTCGATGGCATATCGAAGCATTGTCCGGGGCATCTTCCGGTAGTGCTTTTGTAAAAATTCGTATTCCACAGAAAAGTCCCGCTTCCCAATCTCCCGAAGCATCCAGCCCACCGCCTTGTGCATGAGATCATGTTTATGCTGCAGAAAGCCCTCCGCAAGATCCAGAGTCTCCGTAAAGCGACCGTTCTTGATAAAATGAAAGGTCGTCATCATAGCCGTTCTCTGTTTCCACAGATCTCCCGATTCAGCTAATTCGTAGAGCAGATCTTTCTTATTATCCATTAAATATGGGCCAAGTATCTTCTCTGCCGAGGAATCCACCAGATCCCAGTTATTTACATAAGAAAGGTTCCACAGGTAGAGGTCCACTATCTCCTTTTTATCCTCTTCCGTGCGTGACTTTTCGAAACGCAGGGAAAGGATAAACAGAGCGGTGAGGCGGCACTCGTGAACAGGATCCTGCAGCAGTCTTTCCACTTCTTGTAAAGGAATTTCCAGATAGTATTTCCGGGCGATTATTCTCTGATAGGGAACTTTTACACCAATGAACAGATCCCCTTCCCCATAGCCGCCGGGAAAAACCTTGAAATAACGGAGAAGAAATCCCGCTTTTTCAGAATCGGCGTATTTATTCAGCTCACTTTTAATTGTTTTTTGATCATTCGTCATCTCGGTCATTTTTCCGTGTATCATCCCTTGCCAGCCGTCGCTGAAAATATATAAAAATCGGCAGGGGAATTACAATCCAGCCAAAACTCTTAACGAGAGAGTTTTTTCCTCTCGCAATCTGGTTTTCTCTTTGCTCTAATATCATGGTATCGTATCTTGCTCTTAATTCTTCTTCAGAAAGATTTGCTGTATCCGTAACTTCAGGACTATAAGGCCGCTCCATTCCCCTCTTAAAATCCTCGAAAGACTGATGGTATGATGGCACGGGTGTAATAATGTCTGCAATGGCCATGAACGCCGCCACACTTCCGCCAATGGTCATCATTAATGTTGCAAATAATACCAAGTATATATAAACCTTTTTTATCACTTCTTCGCCTCCTTTTTTTGACTCAACTTTTATCCCTACGACAATCAAAACGACTAATACAATAAACAATACCGGAATAATTGATGAAAAAACCATTTTCCCCTCCTTTCCTTAAAACAAACTCTTAGTCCATAGGTAAATTTTTTGGTATGCTGATCTTCTTCTTTTTCTTAGTTAGCATATCAGTTAAGCTTCTTGTAATAGGTAAAATAGCTAATTGGTTTTGAGAAAAAAGCTTAGGAAGGTTTATTCTTTGGTCGAATTTGGTCATTAATCTTGCTTCTCTAAATTCGTTTATTTGGGCTGCAGTAATTAAAAAAGAGCCAGAGCTTTCTATGCTCTTCAATATATTGTACTTATTAAACAGCTTTTCCCAGGCCATATCATTTTTTGTTAAGTCAAGGCTCATAATTCATCACCAGTACTTCGTCAATTTCGCCCCGTTTGTCGGCTTGAGAATTAATAACTCTTTTAGCCTGGATTACTTCTATTTTGTATTCTTTGTTGAGGTAAAGGTCTTGTATAAAATCTGTAGCTGAATTGGAAAGAAGGAATTTTATGCCCTGTTTGTTTAGCTTATCACATGTTTTTTTAAGCCTTATTTGCTCGTCCTTACCAAATCCGCCCTTGTCGTAACCTGTGAAGCTCGAAGTAGCAGAAACTGGATCGTACGGAGGGTCAAGATAAACAAATGACCCTTTTCTCGCTCCTTTTAAAACTTCTTCAAAATCTTTACAGTAAAATGATATCTTGGCTTTGTTGAAGTATATGCTTACTGCTCGTAAAGTAATTTCGTTTACGATGTTAGGGTTTACGTAATAACCAAAGGGCGCATTGAACTCTCCTGCTTTATTAACCCTAAACAAGCCATTATAACAAGTTTTGTTAAGATATATAATTCTCAAAGCTTTTTGGACAGGTGTCCATCCACTGTACTCGTTCTTGTCCCGGTCTTTCTCCCTTATATCGTAAAAATAATCCGCTTCGTTTCGATGCTGCTTTAAATCCCCAATCAATTCTTCTACTCGATCCCTAATAACCTCGTAAATATTTATTAACTCGGCATTAATATCATTTACAACAGCCTTTTTTGGCTGGAGTTCAAATAAAACAGCTCCACCGCCTACGAAAGGTTCATAATATGTGGAAAATTTTTTAGGGACGTATTTTGTTATTAGATTAATTATTTGCCGTTTTCCACCCACCCACTTTACTACAGGCATAACTAATTTATTTTTTGCCATGTTGTTTTCCCTCATTCTTAAATTATCCACAAAAGGGTAAATGATCAAAAGAAACGCCATTGGAAAGAACTAATTATTTTACAAATATCTGGACTTACTATCTATTCGCTAAAACTTGTCAAAATTCCTACTGTAAACTATTTAATATATCACTAAATACGGTCGTCTGGTTATTGATCTCTATTCTCACTGTCATGGAGTCAAGTTAATTTTACCTGTAAAAACATAAGCGTGGAAAATAAAGGCGTCGCTGTCATCTGAAGATGGGCATTATCGCAGCCGGTTCTCCGGGTTCAAAATTGTATTGCTACTCACTGGCGCTAAGCAGGGCATTCTCTATTGCTTTCAATATTACTTTACTGCTATAGGTGGCACCTGAGACCGTATCAACTTCCAAAGTTTGGTTTTCGACCACTTTTGCTGGGATTATTTCAGCTGTCGCTCCCTGGCCGTGAGTGTGTTTTATTATTTCAATTCCCGTAATCTTATGGTTCTCTACGGTGACTTCAACTTCTGCTGAAACGGGAAACACCATGTAATTACCGGCATATGTGCCATCTTTTATTTTAGAAAGATCAACATTTAGTACAGGTAAATCTGCCAACTGCGCAAGATTTGATTCAATGTTTTTTATCATGCCGGTTGCAACAAAGTAACCAACTACGACCACTACCGACAAGACAGCGAGAATGGTTGCCGTTTTCTTTTTCAAAGAAAATCGCTCCCCTTAATTTTACAAGGTGATTACCTGAATACTGCAAGTATTAATTTGCAATTTGGCTGCTCAGGCTTTCAATACATCTACTGATGTTATGATCACGTTGCGATTTGGACCAAACAACGATTTCTGTTCCACAAACTGCTGCCCCTTTTGATTCACAAATCTTTTTCATCTGAGCAATTGCCCGGTTTCCCCCCGTCCAGTAAAAGGGTAACTGTTTGGTCACAAAACAGGCAATTTTTTTACCTTGCAGCGATGAAAGCTGATTCGGATAAGCGATCATTGCCGGGTGCAGGGAAAAAGCCTGTACCGGAGAACCGAAGATAAGCGCATCATATTGGTCGACCGCTGGAAGAGTAATCAACTGAAAGTTTTTGTTCCCCGGGGTTGCTTCGCCGGTGATTGTTACCCGATCGATGTTCGCTGAATGACCTGCTGAATCAAGTTTCTCTTTAAGCTTTTGGGCAACGGCAAAAGTGTTACCCGTTTGAGAGTAAACAATAATTCCAATGTTCATTTCATTTTTTCCTCCCGATTATTAGTTTTTTCAATAAAGTATTAGATGTATTCTGCAGTTGAACATTAGTTTTAAATCCATTTGTCTGCTTTTGTTGTATCATAAAGGGCTTTTTCATTCAAGTTATTCAAGTTATTTAAGATTCCCCTTTTAAAAAAGGGTTGTTATTGCTTTTTATTGCCTACATTGAATAATAGCTGTAAATATAACGGACGGGATTAATGGGGAAAGAAGGAGAACACAGAAATGGGAATACTGGTTAAAGATCTTAATTTTACGTACCCGGGAGCGAAACAGGAAGTAGTTAAAGGGATTAACTTTGAGGTGGAACGAGGGGAGATCTTCTCCCTGCTGGGTCCTTCGGGGGCGGGGAAGAGCACCGTCCAAAAAATATTGTTCGGCTTACTTAAAGGTTACAGCGGAACAGTGCGTGTATTGGGTCGGGATATGTCCAGGAGCAAGCCGGATTTTTACGAAAAAATCGGAGTCGCCTACGAAGTCCCCAACCTCTACGAGCGTTTTACCGCTCTGGAAAACCTGCGTTTTTTTGCTTCCCTTTATGCCGGACTGACCAGGGATCCCCACGATCTCCTGGAGCGGGTCGGACTGGAAGATGCGGCCAATACCCGGGTGGGGGCTTTTTCCAAGGGGATGAAGGTAAGGCTCAACTTCATCCGGGCCATTTTACACGACCCGGAGATAGTGTTTCTGGACGAACCCACATCGGGGCTGGATCCTTCCAGTACCCGCCGTCTTAAGGATATTCTCCTGGAGGAGAAGCAAAAAGGCAAAACCATCTTCCTCTCCACCCACGACATGTTTGCCGCCGAGGCTATCAGCGACCGGGTGGCCTTCATGGTGTACGGCTTCATTAAGCTCGTCGACTCCCCTCGCAACCTCAAGATAGAGTGGGGGGAGAAAAAGGTACGGGTGGAGTGCCGCCTGAAGAAAGACCTCTTATCCCAAGAATTTCCCGTGGAGGGGATCGGGGAGAACCCGGCCTTTCTCAGCTTGATCCGGGAAAACCCGGTGGAGACGATCCACACTCAGGAGGCCACCCTTGAAGATATATTTATCCGGCTGACGGGGAGGGAACTAAAATGAGGGCTTTGGCTGCCATAAAAGCAGATATGCTTTTCCAGTACCGCCACGGGTTTTACGCCGTTTACTTTCTCATTACAGTTTTTTACATCGTGCTGCTGCGCCTCCTGCCCCCGGAGCCGGGGACTTTTCTGGCGCCTGTCCTGCTCTTTACCGATCCTGCTGTTCTAGGTTTCTTCTTCGTGGGGGGACTGGTTCTTTTTGAAAGAAAGCAGAACTTGCTGGAAGGCTTCCTGGTTACCCCCTTGCGTCCGGGAGAGTACCTTCTCGCCAAGGCCTTATCCCTTTCCCTCATCTCCCTGGGTACCAGCCTGGCCATAGCTTGGCTGGGCGTGAGGGTTCCATTTAATCCCCTCCTGCTGCTGACCGGGGTAAGCCTGACCGCTCCCATTTTTACCTTGGTGGGATTTACACTGGCCGTTCGCAGCCGTACCCTGAACAGCTTCATCCTGGTTTCTTTCCTGCTGACTCCCGTATTTGTCTTTCCCCTGGCGGAATACTTTGGCCTCTTCACCCATCCCCTGCTCTATTTGGCTCCGGGACGGGGCGGCATGCTCCTGTTAGTGGGATCTTTCCGGGGCATCTCCCCGACTGACGCAGCTTTAAGCACGTTGTCGCTGGCGTTTTGGGTGGTGTTAGCATTTCTCTGGGCTAAAAAGAGTTTCTACCGCTACGTAGTGGAAAGGGGGATGGTTTCGTGGTGAGACTCCATAAGGCGGCATCCCTGGTAAAAGCTGATATGCGCAATGCGCCGCGTGATCCAATCATAATCATGGTCCTGGCGACTCCCTTTCTGGTAACAGCGTTGCTGCACTACGGCCTTCCCTGGGCTGCACCTCTCTTAAAAGAGTTTCTCGGCTTTGCCCTTGAGGAACACCACGTCTTCATAATAAGCTTTTTCCCGATCATAACTCCCATAATCATGGGAGCCATGGCTGGCCTGGTTTTGCTGGAGGAGAGGGAAGGGGGGCTGCTGGCGTACCTCTCCGTAACTCCCGTTACCCGAACAGGATACCTGCTGATCCGCCTGGTCGTGCCCACCGCCCTGAGTTTTCTGTTCGGCCTGCTGCTCCTGCCACTGGTTAGCCCGGTATCCCTGCCCCTTTTTCCATTATCCCTGGTGCTGGCCATGTCATCCATCCTGACACCCATTACCGCCCTTTTCCTGGGCGCCTTTGCAACCAACCGGGTGGAAGGAATAGCCCTCTCTAAGGGGGTGAACGTGATCATGTTAGCCCCCCCCTGGGGATGTACCTGCTGGTCTTTCCCTGGAGCCTGCTTACCGGTATTTTCCCGCCCCACTGGGCCTCTTCGGCTTTCCTTGCCGTGGCTGATAATAACAGTTACGGCATTCACCTGGCTGCCGGGATGGCAGTTCACCTGCTCCTGCCAGTAATCATAATTAGCATAGAACACCTCCAGCCGGTCCAAGTCCGTGTACTGAATTACTGTGGGGTGGCTTGATTTTAGCCCTATAAGGGCATAATACTGGCAACGCCTAAAGGCGTGGTTTCACAAGCCATTACCGCTTACACACCCCTAAAGGGGCATCACTTCTTTATGTTGTCTTCGATCTGATCTGCTTCTACTTGGTTCTTGATATACTTTCTGATCTCTTCTTCGTTTCGTCCCACCGTATTGACGTAGTACCCTTTCGCCCAGAAATGGCGGTTCCCTTTCTGCCTAAACTCGGGATGCCGATCAAATATCATCAAAGCACTTTTCCCCTTTAAATATCCCATAAATTCGGATACACTTAGTTTTGGCGGAATTCGAACACATAAATGCACGTGATCCACACAGACGCTTCCTTCTACAATGGACACTGCTTTATACTCGCATAATTTGCGAATAATATCCCGGATCTCCGTGCGTAGCTCCCCATACATGACTTTTCTTCGGTATTTGGGAATGAATACGACATGGTACGTGCAATTCCATTTCGTATGTGATAGACTCGAACTGTCTATGAATGCCCTCCTCTGCTTGTGACTTTGGCCTGCGAAACCATAGTCAGTATAGCAGATGAGGGCTGTTTAATCATGGGCACTGGCTCTGCCTATTCCGTTCTCCCACGCATAGCGTGTGGCTTAATTTGGAGTTACTCCGAATAAAACAGTCTTGTAAGCAGTTCATCCCCGGTAGATTGTGCTAAAAGTATAAACACACTCTACCGGGGATGGTCTTTAGTGCATACAGTCTCAACTTTAACGTTATACTATTGCTGACATCGTCTGGTTAGGTGATGCAGGAATGCCCAGCTGGAAACTCCTGAAATGCCTGATATTTCCGTTATCTCATTTTTTTTTCATAACCAGATTTGTTTTTACCTGCCTACTGCAGTCTCTTGAGCAGCCAAGCCATGTTTTCCCCTAGTTTTTCCATAATTATTATGCCTTCTTTATCTGATTCTACTTCCCCAATTTCCCTACCGATCCCCATATTCCAGTATATTGATCCGGGGATGATCATTTCATTGATCAAAAAGAAATTATTTATGGCCTGGAATACGTTCAGGGAACCAGCACGACGCACGGCCGAGACTGCTGCGCCAGCTTTTCGTTTCAGCATACCATCATTTGCTTTTGCCACATAGCCTGCCCGATCAATTAATGCTTTTGTTTCAGCTGTCAGGCTGGCAAAATATGTGGGAGATCCTATTATGATCCCATCTGCTTCCAACATTTTTTCAATGCAATAATTAACAATATCGTTATTATTAGAACACCTTTGATTTCGAACTTCTCTGCATTTCATACATGCAGTACAGCCCCTGATACTGTTCCCAGCCAGGCTGACAAGCTCGCATTCAATTTCTTCCTCTCCTAACTTCTTGAAAACATAGTTTATTAAAATCCCTGTATTTCCCTTTTCCCGAGGACTTCCATTAAAAGCGACAACTTTCATCTTCTTCCCTCCTTCTCTTTTTTAATACACGGTTTCACTAAATGATTCTTTAATCCGATAGATATTATCCGTAACGTCAAATATCATCGCTAATAATGCAGCTCTGATAAACATCCCGTTTCTTACCTGGCGCCAGTACATTGCCCGTGGATCGTTGTCAACTTCAGAAGAAATTTCCTGCCTGCGGGGCAATGGATGCATTACGATGGCATGGGGCTGCAATAAGTTCATATTGTCCTTTGTTAATGAGTAATCCTGAAGATTTATACTCTTTTTACACCCATCATCTTTAACGTCCCATTCATCCTGCAAGCGCGTCATATAGAATGCATCCGCATCGGATAAGACATTGCTAAAATCTTTCGTCAATGTGTAAGAAACACCATGTTTATCCAGATAAGACAGGATATCATCTCCAATTTGCAATTCCTGTGGCGCCACAAAGTACTGCTTAACTCCCTGAAAATTAGTTAAGAGGCAGGCAAGAGAGCGAACCGTCCGCCCCCTAAAAAGGTCGCCCACAAAAGCAATTTTCTTGCCGTCCACACCACCCCTATCCTTGAATGCACGCATCAGTGTATATACATCAAGCAGGGCCTGGGTGGGGTGTTGGTCTTTTCCCGATCCACCGTTGATTACAGGGACAGGCCTATTGGAATTATTGAGAACGTGGGCAATATG
>JAUSPO010000181.1 GCA_030656575.1 Bacillota bacterium | reverse complement strand
CTTATCCTCGCCGCAATGATGGGTTTTTGGTGGCTTTGGGCTATTTTACGTTCCGGGAGGCTCTAATTTTCCGGATCTATTTTTAAGGAGGGATCTCAGTTGGTCTGGATTATTTTTGCAGCAATTATATGGCTTTTTATTATTGTCTTTTTACGGTCTTTACTTGGAAGGTTCTGGAGTGCAGGTTTCTGGGCAATCTTAGTTGGATATTTTTTAAATGATATTTTTATAAAAAATCAATTTTATTTGTTTGAAGATTTATACTATCCTTTTGAGGGGATGCCTATTGGTTATCTGGTTGCTCTTGCAGGAGTAGGCATAATAGTCGTGAGGTTCTTACCAGAAGAAAAAGTATGGCAATTACCCTATCTGCTTCTTTTTAGTGCCCTTTTTACTGTGCTTGAGTACTTCGCAGTGGAACAGGGATTTCTACTTTATCTGAACTGGTCTTTATATTATAGTTTTTTTTATAAGTTGATCGCGTTTATCACAATTACCTGGTTGAGCAGTTTAACAGTTAAGCGGCGGAAAGGCTATTTTTATAGGTAAGGGTGAATATCTGGTAATGAAACTTATAATACTGGGAAGCTATGGCCCTTATCCCCCAGCTGGAGGCGCTTGTTCTGGCTATCTTTTAGAACACATGGGTTTTTACGTTTTGCTTGACTGCGGAAATGGTGTTCTCAGCAGGTTGCAGCAGTTTATTTCTCCAAACAAGTTAAGTGCTATTATTGTATCCCACCTGCATAGTGATCATATTTCAGATTTATTCATTTTACGCTATGCCCTTCAACTGGAACTTGAGCAGGGAGTTAGAGATTCACCTTTACAGCTGATTTCTCCTGATCAACCGAGTGATGAATATTTTAGATTACCTTATAAAAATGTATATCAACTTGAGACTATCACGGAAAAAGAGAGGTTTACTATCGGTCCTTTTCAGTTTTCCTTTTTGAAAACCATTCATCCGGTATGCTGTTATGCTATTGCTGTCTTTGTTGAAGGCATAAAAATACTTGTTTATTCTTCCGATACAGAATATTTTCCTGAACTGGCAGATTTTGCACGGGGTGTTCCCATGTTTTTATGTGAGGCAAATTTTCTGACAGAAGACCTGCAAAAAGGTGCCAGGAATCATTTAAGTGCTTTTCAGGCCGCCTGCCTTGCACGTGATGCAGGAGCGGAAAAGCTTCTGTTAACGCATTTACCTCCTTTTAGGAATCCCCAGAGCTATCTGGATGAAGCATTAATTGCCTTTAAACAGGTAAAAACAGCAGAAGAAGGAAAAGTTTATTTTATAGAAAGTAGTGATGAATAGAAAAAATGAAAGACTGGAAACTATTGACAATCGAAACAGACCCTATTATAGCCACTCTTTTAGAAGGAAGGCTGAAAGAAGAAGGTATTCCTGTTGTAACAGGACAGGAGGCAGTAGGTAGGATTTATGCTTTAACTACCGGACCTCTATCAGAAATTAAAATATTCGTTCCAAATTCTAAATTTGAAGAAGCAAGAAAAATACTAGAGGAAATCGAAAATGGATGATTTTTTCTTGTAAATTTGTTTAATATATAAACAAATTAGAGGAAAATTGAACTTTTTAAAGAATAAATATGTAGATATATAGATAAAAATATATTTCTCAAAATAGGAGGGAGTAGTAAAGATGGCATGCTGTCCCAAATGTGACAACCATAGTTTTGAAATGGTGGAGGCTGAACCAAAAAACTGTCGTTTTAAAGTGATGTTTGTACAGTGTTCGTCCTGTGGAGCAGTTGTTGGTGTGATGGACTTTTTTAATCTAAGCACTTTAATTCATGAGCTAAATGATAAGACTGAGACTATTGACAATAAATTAGAAGATATCGAGTATGAAATTGGGAAACTAAAAAAGAAAATCAATGCATAGAGCCTTTGGGCTCTTTCTTTTTGCACAAATAATTTATCAGAAATTGCTTGATAATATAGAAAGCAGCATAATAACGAGCCTTTATAGGAGAGGAAAATTACCTCATGGCTGGAATGAATAATATCAACGAAAGGTATTTTATTCTAACTTACGGATGCCAGATGAACGTTTTTGATTCGGAAGTTATATCTGGGCATCTGGAGGGGATGGGTTTTATGCCTGCAGAGAATGAAGAAGAAGCCGATGTTTTAGTTATTAATACCTGCGCTGTCAGAAAGAAAGCTGAAGATAAAGTGTTAAGCAAGCTTGGGAAATTAAAATTTTTAAAAGAACAAAAATCCACAATGACGATCGTTCTTTGGGGATGCATGGCACAACAGGAGAATATTGCTAAAAGAGTCCGTGAAAGGTATGGGTTTATTGACCTTGTTGGAGGCACACATTCCCTCGGTCGTTTTCCCGAACTCCTGGAAAAAGCCCGAGTCTCCCGCAGGGTTGTTGTGGACATTGACACTGTAGGAGAAAGGGAAGATCTTCCCATTAGGAGAGGACATTCTTTTAAGGCTTGGATACCTATCAGCTATGGTTGTAATAATTATTGTACATACTGCATTGTACCCCATGTAAGAGGTCCTGAAAAAAGCAGGCCACCTCAAAGTATCATTGATGAAGTAAAAGCTTTAGCGGCAAACGGCTATAAAGAAATTACACTTCTTGGGCAGAATGTAAATTCTTATGGAAAAGACTTAAAAGAAGAAGTAGATTTTGCGGATCTTCTGAAGTCGCTGGACTCCCTTGATGGACTTGTTCATATAAGATATATGACTTCTCACCCCCGGGATTTTAATGAAAAAGTAATTCGCACGATACAAGAAGGTGAAAAAATTTGTGAACACTTCCATCTACCTATTCAATCAGGAAGTGACAAAGTCCTTAAACTTATGAATCGTGGTTATACCAGGGAATATTACCTTGAATTAATCCATAATATTAAAGGTATAATGGATAATTTTTCTATTACAAGTGATTTTATAGTGGGCTTTCCTGGAGAAGAGGAGAAAGATTTCGAAGATACAATTGATCTAATGAAAGAAGTGGAATTTGACGCTGCTTATACTTTCATTTACTCACCTCGTGAAGGAACTGAAGCGCTGAAAATGGACGGACAGATTGAGCCCGACGTAAAAAAGAAAAGGATATTAACGCTAAATCAAATACAAGGCAATATCAGCCTGGAAAAAAACCGGCAGCTTCTTGGAACAAAGCAGGAAGTTCTTGTTGAAGGAAGAAGTAAAACAAATCCGGAAAAGTATACGGGCAGGACCAGAACAAATAAAATTGTCCATTTTTTTTCTAATGAAAACCTATTAGGTATGTTGGTAAATGTTAAAATCATAGAAGCTAAATCCTGGACCTTAACTGGAGAATATAAATAGTATCAAATATCAAATTATAAAGATAATATATGGTTTTAGGAAATAAGGGTTGACGTATCAGAAGAGATGTTATATATTCAAAAAGAGATATTATGTTAAATTAAGTTTCGATTACTTTCGATTCTTAACAATTGGGGGATATATATGCAAGCAATAGAAGAAATTCTGAGGACTAAAAAAATTAAAGTAACCCCACAAAGAATGGCAGTTTATTCTATTTTAAAGAAAACACAGGCACATCCTAATGTAGAAATGATATTTCAAAAATTAAAACCTGATTATCCTGCCATGAGCCTTGCAACTGTCTATAAAACCGTAGATGTACTCAAAAGAGTTGGTCTGATTCAGGAGTTAAATGTGGGAGAGAGTGGTTTAAGGTACGATGCTGTAGTAAGCCCGCATTCCCATGTTTACTGTGAAAAATGTGGAAAAGTAGATGACGTTGATGACCTGGAACTTGATGAATTCCAGGATCAGGCTTTACTTAACAAAGTCATAGAAAAATCGGGATTTAATATTTCAGCTGTTCAGCTTTATTTTTTTGGTATATGCCCTGATTGCAGCGAGAAGTTGATGGAAGGCTCAATCTGAAAGAGGGAGTAATCCCTTTACACTTAGAATTATAAGAAACTCGTATAAATTATTTTAGACGGGTTTCTTTTTTGTATGTTATAATAAATCCAATAAAAATAACCTTTTAATGGAAAGAAACCATAATATTGCAGGGGTGACATTTTTGAAAGAACTAACACCAATGATGCAGCAATATAAAAAAATAAAAAGTGAATATCCTGATGCAGTTCTTTTTTTCAGAGTTGGGGACTTTTACGAAACTTTTTTTGATGACGCGATCACTGCTTCCCGGGAACTGGAAATTACCCTTACCAGCAGAAATGGGAATAAAGATGATGCTATTCCTCTTGCCGGTGTTCCTTATCATGCTGCTAATAATTACATGGGTCGTCTTTTACAAAAAGGATACAAAGTCGCCATCTGTGACCAGGTAGAGGAAGCCAGTCAGGCTAGTGGGCTTGTGAAAAGAGAAGTAACTCGAGTAATAACTCCGGGAACAAGAATAGAAGATAACTTCTTGGAAAAAGATCGGAATAACTATCTCGCAGCTATCTCTAAAACTGGAAATGGAGAAAGCCTTGGGCTTACTTTCATTGATATTTCCACCGGCGAACTCCAGGTCTTTCATATTGAACACACAAGATCTATTGAAAAAGTATTTGACGAAATATCAAGATTAAAACCAACGGAAATAGTTATTGACGAGCATATTGGCAGGGATAAAGACTTTCAGATACATCTAAATAAACACAAGAAGATGTCCCTTATCAATATTATCGAATCGTTTTCCAATGAAGACGAGCCATATCGTATCCTAAAAGAACAATTTTCTGCTGCTTTACTGGAAGATTCGAAACTTACAACCAGTAAGTCTGCATCGTTTTCTACAGCCCTTGCTTTTAAATATATTAAAAAGATGCAAAAGTGCTCTCTGTCTCATCTGGGAAAGATTAATTTTAGTAAGCACAAAGATTTCCTTAGTGTTGATTCTGTGACTACACGTAATCTGGAAATTTCTGAAAGTATTCTTTCCCGGGAAAAGAAAAACTCACTGCTTGGTGTGCTGGACAGAACCAAAACATCAATGGGAGCAAGATTGTTGAGAAAATGGCTGGAAAGGCCTTTATTAAGAAGAGAATCTATGGAAGCACGCTGGGATGCCATAGAAGAACTAAAGGATAAACAGATGATAAAAAGCGACCTCGCCGAATTGTTAAAGCGTGCCTATGATCTTGAAAGGTTAAGTGGCAGGATTACTATGGGACTTATCAACCCCAAAGACCTACTTGCTTTAAAAAAGACACTCCTGTTGCTCCCGCAATTTATATTACTTTTAAATGAAACACATTCTACACTGCTGCAGAGGTTACGAAGTCAGGTACCTGAGCTATCAAACCTTTTTGAAGAGCTTCAAAAAGCGATCAAAGATGATGCTCCCTTTTCATTAAAAGAGGGAGGAATCTTTAAAGAAGGGTACTCTGAAGAGGTGGACAAGCTAAGAAACATAACAGGAAAAAGTAAAAGCTGGATTTTAGAATTAGAAAAAATAGAAAAAGAACGATCTGGAATTAGATCGTTAAAGGTAGGATTTAATAAAGTATTTGGGTATTACATTGAAGTAACCAGGGCGAATCTTGATTTAGTACCTTTAAACTACATTAGAAAACAAACCCTCGTTAACTCAGAGCGCTTTATTACTGAAGAATTAAAAGAAAAAGAATCTCTTATACTGAATGCTGAAGATAAGCTGGGCGTACTGGAATATAAACTCTTTGAAGAATTACGATTAAAAGTATGTCAATATACTAACGAATTACAGCTTGCCGGAGAAATAATTGCCACTATCGATTGCATTTTTTCCCTAAGCGATGCAGCTTCTGCTTATGGATACATAAGGCCTGCTTTCGCTTCTGACAATAGCATTTACATTAAAGGAGGACGTCATCCAGTTGTAGAGCGTATTCAGGATGATGAATATATCTCCAATGATCTGTACTTCAATGAAGAGAAAGAAGGAGTATTAATTATTACGGGCCCTAACATGGCCGGGAAAAGCACTTTTTGCAGAAGCATTGCCTTACTTCTTATCATGGCACAGGCAGGCAGTTTCGTTCCTGCCGACGAGATAAGCTTTTGCCCGGTTGATCATATTTTTGCCAGGGTTGGTGCTAGCGATGATCTAAGCAGCGGACGAAGCACTTTTATGGTGGAAATGGAGGAGACAGCTACTATCCTTAGGGAAGCTACTCCCAAAAGCCTAGTGATTTTAGACGAAATAGGCAGGGGTACAAGCACTTATGATGGCATGAGTTTAGCCCAGGCGATCCTTGAATATCTCCATAATCATATTCGGGCGAAGGTTCTTTTTTCAACCCATTACCATGAACTAACCTCTTTAGATGAAGAACTTGAAAGAGTCAAAAACTTAACTGTTTCGGTAAAAGAAAAGGGCGAAGAAGTGATTTTTCTCAGGAAAATTGTTCCGGGGAAAGCAGATAAGAGTTATGGAATAAATGTGGCCAGGATGGCGGGTTTACCAGATACAGTCATCTCAAGAGCTTATCAGATCCTAAAAAAGACTGAAGAAGCGCAGCTGCCTTCTACTTATAAAGGCCAACTAACTTTACTTAAATCCAGCCCGGAAAACCATAACTCACTAAGTAAAAAAGAGAAAAGAATAATTCAGGAAATTCGAGAACTAAATATCGTAAATATAACCCCTCTTGAGGCCTTAAATAAACTTTATAAACTGCAGTCTCAAGTATCATTAAAAGAGTAACTTTTTTACTGATAAAGGAAAGGTAAAAAAATGCCTATTCAAAAACTTGATGCCATAACATCAGAACATATTAATGCAGGAGAAATAGTGGAAAACCCCTCTTCTGTTGTAAAAGAACTTGTAGAAAACTCTCTGGATGCTGGAGCAAAGCGTATTAAAGTATCCTTGAAAAATGGTGGTTTAGAAGAAATTTCTGTTGTAGACGACGGTTCCGGAATCCATTCAAAAGAGGTAAGACTGGCTCTGGAAAGACATGCTACCAGTAAAATTATTTGTCTAGATGACCTTGAGAATATTAAATCGCTTGGTTTTCGTGGTGAAGCGCTGCCAAGTATAGCTTCTGTGTCAGAACTGGAAATTACCACCCGTCACGAGGAAGAAGATACAGGTATAAATATCATTTTAAAAGGTAATCAAGAGGTATTCTTTAAGGAAGTTGGCTTTCCTGCAGGAACCAGGGTTACGGTAAAAGATCTTTTTTTTAATACACCTGCAAGGTTAAAGTTTTTAAAAGGGATACCTGCTGAAACAGCAAGAGTAACAAGAACAATTCACTTATTGGCTCTTTCCAGGCCTGATGTATCATTCTCTCTGGTGAAAGAAACAGGAGTCCTATTGGAAACTTACGGGGACGGAAATTTGCTTAACGTTATCCTGAGCATATATGGTAATATCCTGGGAAGGGAACTTATACCACTAAACTTTCATTCTGGAGATTTTTCGTTGAACGGGTTTGTCAGTAATCCTTCATTTTCGCGGAACAGCAGAAATTATCAGGTTTTTTATGTAAATAAAAGGTACGTTCGCAGTCAATTGATGAAAGAGGTACTGGATAAAGCCTTTTCCAAGATTATAACCTCAAGAAGGTACCCGGCTGCATTCCTTTTCCTGACTCTTCCTCCTCAGGAACTCGATGTAAATGTCCATCCTGCAAAAGTAGAAGTCCGATTCCGTGAAGAAGACGCAGTAAAGAAATTTCTGGGGGAAAGCCTGGGGGAAGCTTTCTCCCCATCTTATTTTATTCCCAGGCAGAATAAAACGGAAATTGCTTCATTAGACTCTCCCCAGAGAAGACATGAACCTGAACAAAGAATGAAACAAAGCTATTTTAATGTCCACTATACTGAAAAACCAGGCGAAAAAGAAATTGTTAGAGAAGAAGGCCCGCAAGCATGCATTAATTACGAATTTCTCTTAGGAAAAGCAACTCCACATGCAGAGCTTTTTACTAAAAAGGTTTTTGAAGGACCTATCTCAGGACAAATTTTTGGCACTTATATTATTTTGCAAGAGGGGGAAGACTTGGTTCTAGTGGACCAGCATGCTGCCCACGAGAGGGTTATTTGGGAAAAAGTACAAGACAGAGAGATGGAGAAAGACCATTACGTTCAGGAAATTTTACCTATACCTCTGGAATTGCCCACTTTTATAATAGAAATACTTCAAGACAAGATTGGCCTACTGAAAGAAATAGGGTTAGAAATGGAGCAATTTGGTAATAATACATTTATTATCAGGGCAGTACCATTTTTCCTGAAGGATGTTTTTACTGCAGAATTGTTTATGGATATATTTGAAAATTTGTCCGGTTCTAAGATGACAGAAACTGAATTCCAAAAGGAAACACTCTTGCAACTCTCCTGCAAAGCAGCAGTTAAGGCAAATAAACTTTTAACATTAAAAGAAATGGAATCCTTGCTGGAACAGCTCAGCAAATGTGATAACCCATATTTTTGCCCCCACGGAAGACCAGTCATGGTAAAGATAGGGAAAGCTGCAATAGAGAAATATTTTAAAAGGCAGGGTTAAGGGTGACCGGGGAGAGAAAGCTTCAACAAGGCAAATTACATCTTCTAACTGTTGTGGGCCCCACAGCGGTCGGCAAAACAGATATATCAATTCAACTGGCTCAAAAACTAAAAGGTGAAATAGTTTCAGCTGATTCTGTTCAGGTTTACCGTTATTTGGATATTGGATCTGCAAAACCTTCTTTAGAAGAGAGAAAGGGTATCCCCCATCACTTAATTGATGTTGTTGAACCTAATGTGAATTTTACTGTCTATGACTATCAGTCTTTGGCAAAGAAATACATCGATGAGATCTATGGGAGGGGAAATCTTCCAATCTTAACGGGTGGTACGGGCCTGTACATTAAAGCATTATTAGATGAATATAACTTTAGCAGCAGAAAGGTCGATCCGTTAATTAGGAAACGTTTGGAAGAAGAATGTGAAGATAAAGGCAAAGAATACCTCTATGGAATTCTAAAACAAGTTGATCCCATTTCTTCAAAAAGAATACATCATAACGATATACGTCGTATTATGAGGGCTCTTGAGTTTTATTATTTAACAGGAGAACCGATCTCACTGCAGTGGGAATTGACAAAGAAGAAGAGCAGTAATTATAACACTATTATGGTGGGAATAACTATGAAAAGAAATAATCTTTATGATAGGATTAATAATAGAGTAGACCAAATGGTAGAAGATGGCCTGGTAAGAGAAGTTGAAGGGCTGTTGGAAAGAGGTTACAAAAGTAACCTTAAATCTATGCAATCACTAGGTTATAATCATGTTATCAAGTATTTAGAGGAAAAATATGATTGGAAAACGACCATGAATGAATTCAAAAGAGATACAAGACGATATGCTAAAAGACAGCTTACATGGTTTCGTGCTGATGAGAGGGTTACCTGGTATGAAAGGTCTGAACAGAGTAATATCAACCCAATTTTGGATAGTATTTGTTACAAGATAGAAGGATATTGATATCTTTTACCGAATAGAATAAACAAACTAGAAGGAGGCGATATAATTTGTCGAAAACATCTTTCAATCTTCAAGATAGCTTCTTAAATCAACTTCGCAAAGAAAATATGCTTACAACCATTTTTTTAGTTAATGGATACCAGATTAAAGGAAACATTCGCAGTTTTGATAGTTTTACTATTCTTCTCGATGTTGATGGAAAACAGCAGCTCGTTTACAAACATGCCGTTTCTACTATTATTCCTTTTCGCAACATTACAGTAAGCCTGACGCCTGCAGAGCAGGATAACTCTTAAATGCTATATTTTAAGTCTTTTAACTAATATTACTATATTAGTCAAGATATAAAGACACTTGACTCAGGCAAGTGTCTTTTAAATTTCGTTTTTATTCTAAGAAATGAGGAGTGGATCTAATAAAGTGGAATGGTGGGAAGTATTGAATTATGACCGCCAGGTATATGAAGTTATTTTAGAGGCGGAAAAAAGGGCAGCAGAGCAGCATTACATTTTTACTTCTGTATCCATGTATAATCAGGCAAAAGTCCTCAGAGCTTTCCAGGAATTAAGAATTACTGATGATTGTTTTAATTCCAATGAAGGATACGGGTATAACGATTTTGGAAGAGAAAAGTTAGAAGCTTTATTTGCACATGTCTTTAAAGGCGAGGATGCTATCGTCCGACCCCATCTGGTATCAGGGACACATACTATTTTTACCTGTTTAAGGGGTTTACTAAGACCTGGAGACCGATTGCTATCAGTAACAGGGCGACCATATGATACCCTATCAAGAGCTATCTGCGGAAATTACCCAGAGAGGGATGAAGGCAGCCTCCTGGACTGGAACATATCCTTTAACAATTTAAGCCTGGAAGACTTTCATAAACCAGAAGGCAAGAGTTATTTAAACAAAATGCTGCAGGAACCTACCAAAGTAGTCTTTATCCAACGCTCCAGAGGTTATGACGCTGATAGGCCTTCGTTAACAATTGAGAAAATAGCTTCTCTAATTAAAACAATCCGCTATTATAACAACGAAGTAACAATTTTTGTTGATAACTGCTACGGTGAATTTGTGGAGAGGAGGGAGCCTTTAGAAATTGGGGCAGACCTGATTGCCGGCTCACTGATTAAGAATCCAGGGGGGGGACTGGCTCCCACAGGCGGTTATATTGTGGGCAAAAAAGAAGATATTAAAAAAATTGGTCATTCCATAACCGCTCCAGGCCTGGGAAAGGAACTGGGAGCTTTTGTCTACAATAAAAGACTGTTTTTCCAAGGTCTGTTTATGGCTCCTCATCTTACCTGTGAAGCTTTGAAGGGAGGAGCTACTACAGCTGCTGCCCTTGAAAGTGTGGGATACAATGTCAAACCTCGTTTTGATGATCAAAGGGGAGATATAGTGCAGGTTGTTTGTCTTAAAAACAAAGAGGAACTGCAGAAAATTTGTCAGGCTGTACAAAGCTCTTCGCCGGTTAACTCTCATATACTACCCGTGGCAGGATACACTGCAGGTTATAAAGATCCTATTTTTATGGCTGCGGGAACCTTTGTCCAGGGTGCTTCCAGCGAATTCAGCGCAGATGCTCCGCAGCGTGAACCTTTTTCTGTTTTTATACAAGGAGGGCTTTCCTACCAGCATATCATAATCGGATTGGCAGGTATCCTTCAGTCTATCCAACTATCCAGTAAAAGTATTAATCAAAGGTTCTGATCAATCCAGTTACCTTTCCCAAGACCCTGATATCTTCCCTGGATACAATGACTTCAAAATCCGGATTTTCAGGTTGAAGACGTATTTGTTCCGAATCACGATAAAATCTTTTTACCGTAGCTTCATCCCCAAGAAGAGCAACTACAATTTCACCGTTTTCAGCAAAAGGCTGTTGCCTGACAACGACGAGATCGTCAGGAAGAATCCCGGCATTTTTCATACTTTCACCTTTGACCCGTAATAAAAAAACTGTATCGCCTTTTACAAGCTCTTCAGGAAGAGCAAGGTAATCTTCAATATTTTCCTCGGCGAGCACAGGGATTCCAGCTGTAACATGACCGACCAGAGGAACAAGCCTCTGAGTTCTTTTTTGTTTAGGAGTAAGGGAGGAGTCTAATATTTCAATGGCACGGGGCTTTGTAGGATCTCTTTTAATATACCCCTTTTTTTCTAATGCCTTTAAATGCGCGTGTACGGTAGAGCTAGAACTAAGACCCATTCTTTCGCAAATCTCTCGAACGGAAGGAGGGTAGTTCTTTTTCATGACTTCTTCGTTAATAAATTGAAAGATTTCTCTCTGCCGTGCAGTCAATTTTTTCAAAGAAAATCAACCACCTTGTTAAATATATTTGTTTCCAATAATTATAACATAAGAAACTTAAATAAGCAAACAATAGTTTGTAGAGAACATAATTTCGCAGGAACATACTATACCTTTTCTGCTGCATGATTATTATTGTTATTTGAGTATATGGTCATATTAATAAGCTTATTGATACCGTCTAGATAAGCTTTCACGCTCGCTTCCACAATATCTGTGCTTACACCCCGGCCAATAATGTTCTTATCCTCGTGATTTATTTTAATAGACACTTCGCCAAGTGCATCCATACCATGAGTAACAGCACGTAAATTATAGTTTTCCAGGCGGGTATCTATTTTTGTTATCCTATCAATAGCCTTATAGGCTGCATCGATTGGACCTGCCCCACTTGACACTTCTTCAAAAATCTCTTCGCCTTTTTTAAGTCTTACTACTGCTGCAGGAATAGTTCTGGTGCCGCTCACTGTTTGGAGATATTCGAGTTCGTAAGTAGGTTCTGCAAAAGATATATCAATGAGCATAGCTTCCAGATCTTCATTGTAAACCTCTTTCTTTTTATCGCTTAGT
Organism: Bacillota bacterium; assembly: GCA_030656575.1. Taxonomy (GTDB): domain Bacteria; phylum Bacillota; class Dethiobacteria; order DTU022; family UBA8154; genus JAUSPO01. The sequence continues at coordinate 3,491 of JAUSPO010000181.1, read as the reverse complement.
TCTTTGAAACGCACATAGAACTTTTTAAAATCTTCTTCAGTTAATTGATAATTCATGCTTTCAATCTGGTGGCGCACGGCATGGCGTCCAGAGCGGGCTGTAAGAACCATCTGGGCGGCCTGACCACCGATCAGATCTGCATTAATAATTTCATAGGTACTTTTATCTTTTAAAACTCCATCCTGATGTATTCCTGAAGAATGAGCAAAAGCATTAATACCTATCACGGCTTTATTAACAGGAATGGGAATTCCACTCAGTTTGCTGACCGTTCGGCTTGTTCGGTATATCTCGTTCGCAATAATACCTGTTTCATAAGGGAAATGGTCCTGCCTGATTTTCATTGCAAGTACAATTTCTTCGAGTGCAGCGTTTCCTGCTCTTTCCCCAATTCCGTTAACATTACATTCCACCTGCCTGGCCCCATTTTCTACAGCCACAAGAGAATTAATAACAGCAAGACCCAGGTCATTATGGCAATGTACGCTGATTATAGCCTTGTTAATGTTAGGAACTTTTGTCTTAATAAGATGAATTAACCTGCCGAATTCCTGTGGAACAGCATATCCCACAGTATCAGGTATATTTACGACAGTAGCACCTGCATCAATAACAGCTTCAACAACTTTTAAAATGTAATCTTCCCGTGCTCTGGTTGCATCCTCTAAAGAATACTCCACATCTTTTGTCAGGCTTTTTGCATATCTTACCGCTTCAACTGCTTCCTGTAAGCACTGTTCAGGGCTTTTACGCAGCTTTTTCTCCATATGGAGATCGGAGGCTGCCAGGAAAACATGGATGCGGGGCCTTTCAGATTCTTTTATTGAATCCCATGCACAGTCAATATCTTCTTTAACAGTTCTGGCTAATGCAGTAATAATCGGCCCTTTTATTTCTCTGGAAATCCGCTGAACAGCTTTAAAATCCCCGGAGGATGAAATGGGGAATCCTGCTTCAATAACATCAACATTTAGCCGGGCGAGCTGACGTGCAATTTCTAATTTTTCCTTTGCATTCAGCTTGGCTCCCGGAGTTTGTTCTCCATCCCTTAAAGTGCTGTCAAAAATCATAATTCTTTCTTTCATCTTATCCACCTTTTCCTGAAAAAATTATTTAAATAAAAAAACCATTCGCCTAAATAAATCAGAATTAGAGACGAAAGGTTCGTTCTTCCGCGGTACCACTCTACTTGACAGGGAAATGCCTGCCCTCTTAAGCGTTCTTTTTTTAACGGTAAAGACCCGTCCTAACCTATTTTCACCTTTTGGTGATTTCAGCCGGCTTCTCACAGGGGAGCTTTGGAAAGAAGAAGGGGTTGCGCTTTCAGCTAGTTGGCAACTCTCTGGACAATTCTATGCTTTCCTACTGATCCTGATCATCGTATTATTTTTTAACCAATTTAAGATATAGCTTATACATTTTTTTAATTCCTGTCAACCCTAAACCACAAAAAAAAGGAGGGAGGGGCCTTTATTTTTATAAGATTAAAGAGGTAAAAGAAAAATTTAACGTCCGATAATATATATTATGTTAACTTACAGAATGAGGCGGATTATTTTAGCCGGTTCCAGGCTCAGACGTATCTATTAAGGCCTGGGATAGGCTCGCGTGCAATTGTCCAATAGGGCTTACACTTAAATGGATTTGCCCGTTAAAAAATCCTTCGTCACCAAGTTTGGCCGCAATTGATGCTGCTATAGTACCATAAACTGTATGGCTTATAAATTCGGTCAATACTGTGCTTGGCGGAAATTCTTGAATCCTCGTTGCTCCCATTGCTGCCATTACACCATAGAGTGATTGCCACGCTAATTGCCCGGTTAGAGCACCCTTTAACGCAGCTTTATTCTTTCCAGTGATAGAAAGCATATATACAGCGGCAACACCCAGCAAACCGGCAATACAAGGAAGGGAAAGCGCGGTTCTTGTAAAATACCATTGGGAGCCTAAACAAGGCATAAAAAACCTTACTCAAAAAGAAGCGGATAAAATTCAAGGAATGAATTTTAATCATGCCACTCAGGACCTCCGTGAAGCAATCGAACAAGGAAACTATCCCCAGTGGGAGCTTTTTGTTCAAATAATGGAAGATAGCGAACACCCTGAGTTGGACTTCGACCCACTTGATCCAACAAAGCTTTGGTATAAGGAAGATTATCCCTGGCTTCCAGTACATATTTCTGGTTGTTTTGATACTCTATTTTTTGATAGATTTTATGTGATTTCTTTCCTGAATATTCTCAAGCTTTTTTCCCAAATTACCTTTCTTTTTATTATTATTACGGAAGTTATTGTTGGGGTGAGAAAATTCCTCATATGTATTTTTTGTTCCAGAAAATAATCCTATTGCTGAAAGACCAATTACAAGTCCCAGGAAGATCGCTTTTTTCGGATCACCTGGCGCCAAATAGTAAAAGCCGGAAAGTATACCCAGTAGAAGTGCAACAACCGGCGAAAGTCTTTTGGGTATACCTACCCTTTTTAATAATTCAACCATGGCAAGAACAATCGGTACCAGGGTGAAACCATAGACAGTAAATTCTTCCATTCTTTTTACCTCCCCTTGGTATAACCCAAACCCTATATTACTAAAAACTATTCCAAGGATAAGGTAAAAAGAACGCTTAATTGAAAACTCTTTAAATATCCCTATTATTTTCTTTACTAATCTTAGTGTCTAGATCCATTATGTATGTGAGCAAAAGAGCAACTGCTTCAAATAGCTCAGAAGGTATTTCTTCTCCGGGATTAATTTTTAATAAAGCATGGGCCAAATTCTCGTTTTCATAAATTGGAATATCATTTTCTTCTGCCATTGCTATTATTTTTTCTGCAAAAAATCCTTTTCCTGATGAGAGAACTACCGGTGCCCTGTCTTTTTCTCTTTTGTAACGCAGGGCAACAGCTTTTTTTATGTTATTTTTTTCATTCAACCTGCGAACCTCCTTTTTCACACCTTCCTGTCCAAAACAAAACTCCCTTCAAATAGCATTTTTTTTTCATGCGTAACCACTGCTGACATTATCTCGCAGTTGGTTACCTCAAAATGTAAATTCAATTCCTTAGCTGCAGCTGAAAGCATAATATTTAATTCTTTCAGTTTCGTCTCAAGTAGTACCTTACTTTCCTGAGATTCGACTAATAATTTGCCCAAATATACATTGTTTGTTATTTTGATGCTGAGCACAATTAACCCCAGGTGTTGGAGCTCACGCCCTTTGGCCGGGTTTGGCCCAACATTGATGGCCGCCCAGCCAACTTGGTTTCCGTGTCCGAGTATAGGTAAAGCTTTATACCTATGATCGGACACGGAAATCAGAATCAGGTGTCAAACTCGCTTTCAATCACGACCCGAACCAAGTGGTCATCAACAAGGAGCTGCTGACTCCCGGCAGCTGCCATCAGGCAGGCGGTTGCAACCTTATTCACTTTCCTTGGGATGCCTGTGCAGTACTCATGGATGATGTTCATGGCCGCCGTGGTAAAAATCT